>JAEWYA010000206.1 GCA_023395775.1 Bacillota bacterium | reverse complement strand
CCTCATAGGTATCCAGCTTGTCCTCGTTTTCAAGAATCTGAGTCTCCCGGTCGGCGGCGTAGCTCTCAAGCTGCTGAACGGCGAGCAGGAAATTCTTGTGGGCAAGCTTGGACATCTCTCCTACCATAGCGATGCATTCATTGATTGCCGCGCCGGGAGTACGGAGCAGCAGCGGATCCAGGAACGCGAACTGTTCGCCCTTCGTCTCCGACTTCACCAGAATGCATGCCAGCTTTTCAAGCTGCTTGGAGAAGGGCAGAAGCATGGCGGTGGTAAACACATTGAAAACCGTGTGGCACAGAGCGATGCTGACCGCGCCGGCTGTGTCGTCCATGAACGTAAAGGGCAGGAAACTCCCTACACCGTAAAACAAAAGCAGACAGATTATGGTTCCGATAATGTTAAAGGAGATGTGGACCGCAGCCACCCGTTTCGCGCTGCGGCTGACGCCGATGGAGCTGAGTATCGCGGTGACGCAGGTGCCGATGTTCTGGCCCATGATGATGGGAATGGCCATGCCGTAGGTAACGGCGCCGGTCATAGCCAACGCCTGCAAAATACCGACAGAGGCGGCGGAGGACTGGATGATGCCGGTAAATACCGCACCCACCAGCACACCCAGCAGAGGATTGTTGAATGCAGTCAGGATGCTTGCAAATTCGGGCATATCCTGCAGCGGACTGACGGCTTGCTTCATCAGCTCCATACCGTACATCAAAATGGCAAAGCCCATGAGGATACGGCCAATGTCCCGCCGTTTCTGCTTTTTGGAGGCCATAATGAGCAAAATGCCAATCAGCGCCACCAACGGAGAGAAGTTCTCCGGCTTCAGTAGCTTCACCCACACATTTCCACTCTCAATCCCGCTGAGGGAAAGTATCCAAGCGGTCAGCGTCGTCCCGATGTTGCTGCCCATGATGACACCGATGGTCTGTCCGAGTTCCATGACACCGGAGTTCACCAGTCCTACCAGCATCACCGTTACGGCAGAGGAAGACTGAATGGCGATGGTGATGCCGGCGCCCAGCAGCAGGCTGCTCGCCGGATTTGAGGTCATGCGCTTTAACGTGCGTTCCAGCTTGCCGCCCGCCATTTTCTCAAGGCTCTTGGACATGGTGTTCATGCCAAAGAGGAAAAAGGCAAGACCGCCGCAGAGGGTGAAGACGGAAAAAATGTCCATCAAGTGGTTCTCCTTCGTATTTAACACGAAATTTACAATCGCTGGCTTTTGTGCTCTCTCATGTAAAAACAGCACTATAAAAGTTTACAATGTTTATTATATAGGGAAATGGTCCGTATAGGAAGACCCGCAATGTTAAATCCACGTAAAATCTTTGCCGGAAGACTCAACTTTTTTCCACAATTTTGCCAACTCCGGCGCCGCAGCGCGGCCCTTAAAATAGCCGTCCTGCCACAGAGCACGGATTTTTTCCACGTCCTTTTCTGTCCGGGAATAGCCCTTTGTGGACTCCGGAGCGATGATGATGGCCCGGCCCTCCCGCTCCAGTTGGAACAGGCGCTCCCGGTTTTCATTGTACGCGTCCGCCCGGCGGCGCATGGTGTCGAGAAAATTGGGGTACTTGCGATAGTGCCGCCGGATGAGCCGATCAGACTTCTCCGCACTCCGAACATAGGACCGCTCCCGGGTCAGCACCACCAGCAGGTGTTCACACCCCCTGTCCAGCGCCCTCTGCCACGGTATGGGGTCGGCGCAGCCGCCGTCCAGATAGAGCTGACCGTTGATGTGGAAGATGGGAAACAGCAGCGGCATGGCACAGGTGGCCTGCAAAACCGTAAAATGCTCGTCCCTGCGTGGAATGGGGAGATAGTCCGCCTTTCCGGTGCCAAGATTCGTCAATACCGCCTCCGCCTCGCCGGGGTAGGCGGCAAATGCCTCATAATCAAAGGGAATGTACTGATTTGGAATATCCTCATAGGCAAATTTCAATCCGAAATAAGACCTGTTTTTTCGATCCAGCAGGTTTCCCATCCCCATATACCGTCTATCATTGGCATAGTGGCAAACGATATTCAAGTTCCGCCATTTTTGCCGGGAGAGATAGCTGACGCCGTAGGCCGCCCCGGCGGACACACCGATGAAGTAGTCCGGCAGCAGCCCCGCGTCCAGCAGCGCATCGCACACGCCGGTGGAGAAGATGGTGCGGAGGGCTCCGCCCTCCAGAACGATCCCTGATTTCATACCTTCACCTCAAAAGTTCAAAGGCACTCCAGCGCCAGCAGCGCCGACCGGGCCAAAAGTGCCGCCCCCAGCGGCAGCGCCGCGTCGTTGGTGCAAAATTGGGGGCTGTGCCACGGGGCATTTTCCCGTCCTGGATAGCCGCTGCCCAGCCAATAAAAAAAGGACGGAATTTCCGTGCCGTACACCGCAAAATCCTCGCTGCCCATGTCCGGCGGCGGGGATACTGTGTTTTCCGGGCCTACCGTCACGGCGGCGGCGCGCCTCGCAATCTCCGCCAAAGACGGGGCATTTCGCGTCACCGGCACCTGAGGGAGCAGCTCTGTTTCCGCCTGACAGCCATA
>JAEWYA010000175.1 GCA_023395775.1 Bacillota bacterium | reverse complement strand
CTCTCCCACTGAATCTCCACGCTCTGTGCTGCCCGGGTAACCGTCTCTTCCACATCGGAAAAGCCGGTGCACAAATTTTGCAGATGCCGACAGTTGGCCACGCCGACCACATTTCCGCTCCGGCGTTCAAAAAGGCTGTTGTCCCGATCCTCCGCCACAGCCGGAAGCAGCTCCCCCCTGACCGCCGTTAAGGACGCAGTAATATCTTCACCCGGCGTAAAGCCTGGACACAGCGCCTGGAACTGTTCCCCCGTCTCCAGACTGTCCAGCAAAACCTTATAGAATCCATCTGCCTCATCCCAACTCACGCCGGGCGTACGGAAAGAGACTGCAAGCGTATCGCTGCTGTCAAAAACATAGTTCCGCTTCTGCCGGCTCTCCGTCCCGGTGATGGTCAGGGTATAGCTCACGGCGCTGCCCGTAGCCAGGCTGTCCGCCGTGGGCTTGATGCGCACATACAACTCATCGGCATTGACCAGTTCGAACGCCTCCGGCAGCTCGCTCTGACCAACGCTTTTCCGCGCCACGTCCGCACCGCCGTAGTACCCGACCATGGGTTTGTTTTCCTTCCGCGCCCCCCGGTCCTCCGGCAGGCGCAGATCATACAGCTCATCGTAGGAAAAGGCCTCCTCGGCATAAAAAACGCCGTAGACCATCCCGGTAGAGCCGTTATACTCGATGATATAGTTTCCCCCGCGCACCGTCTCGTCAATGGCCCCTGCGGGCAGCAGCGTCCCGGCGTTTTCCTCCGTCAGGTAAAAATAGGCATCCGCGTCCCAGGACATCCCCTCCGGAAAATCTTCCGGCTCTCCGGTCATAGCGGTTCCACCCACGCGTTCTTGTTCTCCCACCGCCCGCAGTGAAATCAGCCGGTTCTGCGCCGCGGCAAAAATCTGTCTGGCAGTATCATCCAGCTGTGTAAGCTTCAGGCTTTTTCGCGCCGCCGCCACCCCCGGAATCGCCACCGCCAGAAGTACCGCCAGGATCCCCACAGCCATCAGCAGCTCCGCCAGAGTAAAGCCCCCGCGCTTTCGATTGTCGCTGTGTCTCATCCCAACGACCATGCTTCTCGCGTCCTTTTCTTAAGTACATAATAATTGTATATTTTGAATATATTATACCATATTTCGACAACAGCGCAAACATAAACGCATGTTTTTCTCGGTGCTTTCTTGTAATTTATATTGCGAAATAGTATAATGTATATATTTCATGTCGAGTGCTGTCGAAGGCCCGGTTTGGCGCGCCGATTTTTCAACTCAGAGGGGAATGGTGTGGCGCAATGGCATACAAAAGGCTGGGGGATCTTCTGCTCGACATCGGCCTCATTGATCAGGCTCAGCTGGATCAGGCACTGTCTATTCAGTCGAAGAACAAGAAGCGTCTGGGCGACGTCCTCATTGAAAATGGGTTTATTACCGAGCGGCAGCTGATCGAAGCACTGGAACTTCAACTTGGTGTAGAGTTTATCGACCTGTCCAAGGCGGTCATTCCACCGGAAATGGCCCAGGTTCTCTCCCGGAACATTGCCAAGAAACACTCTGTGGTACCGGTCCGGGCAGACCGGGGTACCCTGTATCTGGCCATGAGCGACCCTCTGAACTTTCTTGCCATCGAGGAGGTCCGCACCGCCACCCGCAAGAAAGTAGTGCCCATGATCGCCACCGCCGAAGCCATCGACCACGCCATATTTACCCTCTACGGCAACGAGGGTGCCGCCCGAGCCATCGAGGAGATGAAGCGGGAGGCCCGGGACAACGGCGGCAGCGCCCAGGTCTACTCCACCACCGCGGTGGATGAGGATGTACAGTCCGCCCCCACCGTGCGCCTGGTAAACTCCATTATCGAGCGGGCCGCGGTGGAACGGGCCAGCGACATTCACCTGGAACCCCACGAAGAAGAGCTGCGGGTGCGTATGCGCATTGACGGGCTGATGCGCAATATCCTCACTGTTCCGAAAAATCTCCAGACCTCGGTGATTTCCCGCCTGAAGGTCATGGGTTCCATGGACATTTCTGAGCGCAAGGTCCCTCAAGACGGGCGGGCAAATGTCACCGTAAAGCACAAGGATGTCGACTTGCGAATGTCTACTCTCCCCACCATTTTTGGAGAAAAATTTGTCATCCGTCTGCTGGATAAGGATGCTCAAATTCTGGACAAGGACGCCCTGGGCCTTACCGGAACCGATTTGGAACGCTATGACACTCTTCTGAAAAGCCAGAGCGGCGTAATTCTGATTGTCGGGCCCACAGGCTCAGGCAAATCCTCCACCATGTACACCATGATGCGCCAGCTCAACACCGAGCAGGTAAATCTGGTGACTTTGGAAGATCCGGTGGAATACCACATCGACGGACTAAATCAAGTCCAGATCAACGAAAAAACCGGCATGACCTTTTCCGGTGGCCTGCGGGCCATTCTCCGCCAGGACCCGGACATCATCGCCGTGGGTGAAATTCGGGATGGTGAGACCGCCCAGATCGCCATGCGGGCGGCCATTACAGGCCACCTGGTTCTCTCCACCGTCCATACCAGCAGCGCCGCCGCCGCCATCGACCGGCTGCTGGACATTGGTGTGGAACCTTACCTCATCTCCGGAGCCATGCGGGGCATTCTCTCCCAGCGCCTGGTGCGGCGCATTTGTCCCCACTGCCGCCGGGAGTATACGCCTACTGAGGAGGAACTGGCTGTGCTGGGCCTGTCCGGCGCGGCGGGGCACCCCTTCTATCGGGGCGTGGGCTGTCCCATGTGCTTCCACACCGGCTATCGGGGCCGCACCGCCGTATTCGAGGTCCTCATTGTGGACCAGCCCCTTCGCCGCGCCATTCGAAGCGGGGCTGACCGGGAGCAGATTCGGGCGGTCCTGGCTCAGGGAGACTTTGTCTCTCTGGCGGACAACTGCCGCCGTCTGGTTTTGGAGGGTGTGACCACCATTGAGGAGGCCGCCCGCACCATCAATTCCGCCGATCTTTGATGTTCCATGTTTTTGGAGGTGAGTTTCTTGGAGTCTCTCATTGCTCTGGCCTTACAGCGGGGGGCGTCGGATATCCATTTATCCTGGGGTATCCGCCCCCTTCTTCGGGTAGATGGCCAGCTTGCGCCGGTCGAGGAACTCTCTCCTCTCACCGACGCAGACTGTGAACGATATGCCCTGGCCCTCACCGGAGGGCAGCCGCTGGGCCTCTGCGGAGAGGTGGACTTAGCCCGCACGGTGGCGGGGGTTCGTCTACGTGTCAATCTCTTCCGCCGTCAGGGACATATCTCCGCCGCCCTGCGCCTTCTGGCCGAGCACATCCCGGCACTGGACAGTCTGGGTCTTCCTCCGGCGGCGGCAGGCCTCACCGAACTGCCCCGGGGTATTGTTCTGGTCACCGGCGAGACGGGTAGCGGAAAGTCCACCACCCTGGCTGCCATGCTGGACCGCATCAACCACACCCGCCGCAGTCATATTCTTACCCTGGAGGACCCCATAGAATATGTTTATACCCCAGACCGCTGCCTCATCAGTCAGCGGGAGATCGGCTCCGACACCGCCAGCTATGCCGACGGTCTCCGCGCCGCCCTCCGGGAGGATCCGGACGTTATCCTGATCGGCGAGATGCGGGATCTGGAGACCATTGAAACCGCCCTTACGGCGGCGGAAACCGGACACCTGGTGTTTGCCACCCTTCACACCGGCTCGGCGGCCGACTCGGTGGACCGTGTTGTTTCTGTCTTTCCTCAGGGGCGTCAGCAGCAGGTGCGGATGCAGCTTTCCATGACCCTCCAGGCCGTACTCTCTCAGCAGCTGCTTCCCCGCGCGGGCGGCCCTGGGCGCGTGCTGGCCTGTGAGCTGATGGTAGCCTCCCCGGCTATCCGCAACCTCATCCGGGAGGGCAAGACCCCCCAGATTGCCAACGCCCTGGCCACCTCGGCCCGAGACGGTGGTATTACCATGGACAACGCGCTCATTCGCTTGGCACTGGCCCGGGCCATTACCGCTGAATGCGCATGCCGGGCGGCCCGGGATTTCGACTATGTCAGCCGGTCTCTTCCCTCTTCCAGCCCCTTCCCTCCCCGCCCGTTTCGCGCCTGACGCACTTTTTTCCCGCCCGAAGCGACGCCGGCTGCGAACGCAGGGGTACATGCACCATTGACTTTTATAAAAGGGGGGTTCCCCATGGCAGCGTATCAATACAGAGCCATCTCCCGGGGCGGCACCCCGGTCAGCGGCGTGGTGGAGGCTTACGATGAGTTTGAGGCCATCGAACGAATCAAGGAGACCTGCGACATTGTCACCTCCATTTCGGAGGCCCAGATGCGGATCAATCCTCTTCAGATGGAACTGGGCCAGGTCCGGATCAAGGAAAAAAACCTGGCTCTCCTGTGCTCTCAATTTTCCATTATTCTCTCCGCCGGACTCCCTGTGGTGCGGGCGGTGCGGCTCATCGAGGATCAAACCAACGACCGGCGGCTCAAAAAGCTGCTGAATCAAGTGGCGGAGGATGTCGCCGCCGGCTACGGGCTTTCCCAGAGCTTTGAGAACAAGGGGAAGAAATATCTCCCGGCCACTTTTATTGAAACTTTGCGGGCAGGGGAGGAATCTGGCACGCTGGAGCTGGCTTTCCGCAAGCTTCACCGGTACTACGACAAA
>JAEWYA010000170.1 GCA_023395775.1 Bacillota bacterium | reverse complement strand
CTGAGGCATGGTGTCTGTCTCCCGCTTGGCGCTTCCGCCGCAGTGGGGACAGGTAGTGCTCACCCAGTCGGTCATGGCGGACAGGGGGCTTTCGCCGTCGTCCGTGGGCTCGTAGTTCTCCACGTTTGGCAGCAGCAGGGGCAGCTGATCCTCCGGCAGAGGCACCCAACCGCCCGTTTCGCACTTCACCATGGGGATGGGCTCTCCCCAGTACCGCTGGCGGGAGAAGACCCAGTCGCGCAGCTTATAGTTGGTCTTGGGGCGGCCGATGCCCTTCTCCGTGACCCACTGCTTCATGGCGGGGATGGCCTCTTTCACGGTCTTTCCGTTCAGGAAGCCGGAGTTCACCAGGATGCCGGTGTCGTCCTTCAGCGCGAACGCCTCTTTGGTGATGTCGCCGCCCTTGACTACCTCCACGATGGGGAGGCGGAATTTCGTTGCGAATTCCCAGTCGCGCTGGTCATGACCGGGCACGCCCATGACGATACCGGTGCCGTACGTGATCAGAACATAGTCGGAGACGAACACAGGGATTTTCTCGCCGGTAACGGGGTTGACGGCTTCAATGCCCTCCAGCCGGACGCCGGTCTTCTCCTTGTTCAGCTCGGTGCGCTCCAGATCGGACTTCCGGGCCGCGGCGTCCATATAGCCGGCCACCTCATCCCAGTTTTTGATCTGGTCCTTCCACTTTTTCAAATACTCGTGCTCCGGCGACAGGACCATATAGGTCACGCCGAACAGCGTGTCGCACCGGGTGGTGTAAACCGTCAGCTTGTCGCCGTTGGTGGCGGTAAAGTCCACCTCGGTCCCCTCGGACCGGCCGATCCAGTTGCGCTGCTGAATCTTGACCCGCTCGATAAAGTCCACGTCGTCCAGATCGTCGATCAGCCGCTCGGCGTACTCGGTGATCTTCAGCATCCACTGGCTCTTCTCCTTGCGGATGACGGCGCTGCCGCAGCGCTCGCACACACCCTCCACCACTTCCTCGTTTGCCAGAACGCACTTGCAGGAAGTGCACCAGTTCACGGGCATAGTGGTCTTATAGGCCAGACCCTTCTTGTACATCTGGAGGAAGATCCACTGCGTCCACTTATAGTAGCTGGGGTCGGTGGTGTCCACCTCGCGGTCCCAGTCGAAGGAATAGCCAAGAGACTGGATCTGCTTGCGGAAGTTTGCGATGTTGTCCTCCGTCACCTTCCGGGGATGGATGTGCATTTTAATGGCGTAGTTTTCCGTGGGCAGGCCGAAGGCGTCGAACCCGATGGGAAACAGGACGTTATACCCCTGCATCCGCTTTTTGCGGCAGATGATGTCCATGGCGGTATAGGGCCGGGGATGCCCAACGTGCAGTCCCTGCCCCGAGGGGTAGGGAAACTCGATCAGGCCGTAGAACTTAGGCCGGGACATGTCGCCGTTGACAGCCGCGAAGGGCTTTTCCTCCAGCCACTTTGCCTGCCATTTCTTTTCGATGCCGGTAAAATCATATTTCATTTTACAAGACCGTTCCTTTCTGGTTTTTGCCCCGGCCGGGCAAACGCAAAAAATGCGCCCCTGACCGCAGCGGTCAGGGGCGTTGTGACGCGATACCACCCTGATTCAGCCGCCGGTCGCCCGGACGGCCCTCTTGGGTCCCGAAAAAGCGCCGGACTGGGACATCGGCGTCTGCCGCGAACCTCCACGCGCCCTCTCGGACCATCAGCCTGTAACGGGGCCGTCCGTCCCGCCCTACTCCGGTTCAGGCGGAAAACTCCGGGAGCAGTCATCCACGAACATGTCTCCACCGGCTCGCACCAGCCGCCGGCTCTCTGAGGCAGACAAACTCGTCTTTCATCCCTTCAACGTCTTTAACATCGCTATTCTACGGGGGTTTTTGCTTTTTGTCAAGAAAAATCCGCGAGCCTCCCGATGATCTCTCTCAGTCCTGCGTCAGAAGTCCCGTCAGGTCCACCTGCCTGCCGTCCCGCCACAGGCGCTCCAAATCGTAAAATTCCCTTGCCTCCTGTGAAAACACATGCACGGCAACGCACCCGTAGTCCAGCAGAACCCAGGTGCCGTCCCGGTAGCCCTCCCGGCGCAGAGGCATCTCCCCCTGCTCCTTCAGTGCTTTTTCCACGGCATCGCACAGCGCGTTAATCTGGGTGTTGGAGGTGCCGGAGGCAATGACAAAATAGTCCGCCAGAGTCGTCAGGTCCGCAATCTCAATGGCGGCGATCTCCTTGCCCTTCTTCTCATCCAGCGCGCGAACGGCCGCCAGAGCAATTTCCTTTGGTGTCATTCTATTCTTCCTTTCAGTTTAAACAATCCCAATACAAGGCGTTTTTTAAAGTAATACGGCGCAATTCGGCGCGTCTCCGGCTCAGGTGCCGGCGGCGGCGTCCGGCACCGTGGTAACCTCCGGCGGAACGATCACCGAGTTGTCCGGCGTAGTGGTCTGCGTACCGGGATCAGTGGCGGCGGAACTGCCGCCGGTCCCGCCGGTGGAGGGCGTCGTGGTGGTTCCTCCGGTGGTTACTCCGGTTGTTCCTCCGGTGGTCCCGCCCGTGGTCCCGCCAGAGGGTGTTGTGGCCGGATCCGTCACACTGGGGTCCGTGATCGACGGATTCGTGGTGGTCGGGTCTGTTGCCGACGGGTCCGTTGCAGTCTCGCCGCCAGCGGTCTCACTGTTCTCCTCCTCCACCGGGTCGGTAGGTGTATTGGAGGGGATTACCGGGGCGAACACGGCCTTGCTGTCCTCCACATGTCCGGTGGAAGAACTGACGGAGCCGTCGGAATTGATGGACATAATATCCAGATCGCTGGGGGTAAAGGTCTCCACAAAGGGACTGAGCTGATTGTTCACCAGATCCAGCAGCTCCGTGGCGTTGGGGACCACGTAGGACTGGTAGTTGTGATAGACCCGGCTGTAACAGGATTTCGGCGTGTTGGGCATGGTGACAAATTCCACATTGTCCATGGTCAGTCCGCCCATAATGGCCTCCTGGCCAAACCAGAACAGATTCTGTACACTCAGGTCGGTCTCCACGTTCTCCTCAAAGATTTTGGCGAACTGATTGATCTTGCCTACGTTTTTTACCTGCAAAAGCTGCTGGATAACCGCCTTCAAAAACGCCTGCTGGGTCTCAATGCGGCCCAGGTCTCCGTTGGCGTAGCCGTATTTCATGTTGTTGTCGTGGCGATAGCGGATGACCCCCATGGCCTGCTTTCCGTCCAGCAGCTGATAGCCCTTATCGATATGAATGGAGAGATCCTGATAGGGGTCCTCATAATTCATGTTCCTAGGTACGTCGAAATAGACCCCTCCGATGGCGTCCACCAGCTTACCCACGGCATCCCATTCGACGATGACCTGATAATCCGGTTCAAAACCCACCAGCTGGGAAACCTCCTGATAGACCTTTTTGACGCCCTTGTCTCCGCCGCCGTAGTAATTATAGACGGAGTTGATGCGCTTGATATCCCAGGAGACGTTCACCATGGTGTCCCGGGGAATATTCATGACGGTCAGCTTCTGGTTGGTCACGTCATAGCTGGCCAGCATCATGGTATCCGTGTTGCCTCCGCCGCCGGTGTCCCGGCCCATCACCAAGACGGTATAATAATCCTTGCTCTTTCGCTCTCCGTCGCTGCGGGGGCGGACGCCGTCGCCGTAGTCAATCTCCTCTGCGGAGGAATCCGGGTCCTTCTGGGTCAGCTCCGGCTTGACAAACACCGCCCGGTACGCCAGCGTCACCGCCAAAACCACCGCCAGCACAATCGCCACGGAAAGCAGGATCTTTTGCTTCCCCGTCAGGCGGCTTTTGTGCTTTGCTTTCCGCTCCGATCCCTGGGAGGACTTCTTCTGTCCCCCGTTCCGAGTCTCTCTATAATCGTTCATCGTCTGCTTTTCAGTTTCCTTTCAGATACTCATCCGCTTCCAGCGTAGCGCTGTGAACCGGGTTGCCCCGGTCACGCATTTCCTGAATCGTCATTTCAAGGCCCATCCGCAGCCCCTTGTCCAGATCTTCATAACACGCCGCCCGCAGCCCGTCCACACCGGGAAAGTCGCGGGTGGGCTCAATGTAATCCGCGAGGTACATAATCTTCTCCAGAAGCGTCATATTGGCGTGTCCGGTGGTGTGCCAGAAAATTGCCGTGTAGATCTCGTCGTCCACACCGAAGACATCCCGCGCGATGGCCGCGCCGGTCTTGGCGTGCAGCAGCTTCAGCGCGCGCTGTTCCAGCTCGTCCAGCCGAATGCCGTAAATTCGGCAAAGGGCCGTTTGCTCGTCCATCTCCAGTTTTTTCGTGCAGTCATGCAGCAGGGCCGCCACCCGGGCCTTGCCCACGTCCGCGCCATACCGTACAGACAGGCGGATTGCCTCCTGTTCCGTGCCCAGTACGTGGGGGATGCGCTTGTGCTTGAGGAAACTCAGCGCCACGGGCCGGAGCTTTTCCAGCGGCAGAGCCTTCAGGTCCTCGTCCGTACCGTACAGCTTATCCCGCAGGATGGCGCCGTATACCGCCGGGGCCAGATAATAGCTTCCGCCGCCCTCCGCCAGCTTATCCCGCAGGTCCGTGGAGGAGATGTCCACCACGCCGGGGACTGTGAGCGTAAAGATACGGGCAAAGGGGTACGTCCGATAGAGCCGCTCCCGCTGAATGGCAAACAGCTCCTCCGTGTCCTTCTCCGACCGGCCGAAGGCCGCGATCCCCGCCAGAGCCATAATGCGCTCCGGCTCATGCCATGTAGGAAGGGTTAAAAACATGTCCGTTCCCATCAGCAGCCACAGCTCGTCGCCCGGGTACAGCTCCCGGACCGCCGCCAGCGTGTCGGAGGTATAGCTCTTGCCGCCGCGGCACAGCTCGATATCCAGAGTTTCCACCTTTTCCCCCAGCCCCAGCTGCTCTCCCGCCAAACGCGTCAGCTCCAGGCGCTGCCGCGCCGTGGGGCTGCCCTGAGGCAAGGGCTTGTGGGGAGGCTGGGCGTCAGGTATCAAAAGCAGCTTGTCCAGCTTCAGCAGTTCAAACACCGCTCGCGCCGCCGTGATATGGCCCAGATGGGGCGGATTGAAGGTCCCGCCGTAGACACCGATCCGCATGGAACTTCCCCCTTGCTTTTAAAATCAGGCCTTACGCTGTCTTTCTTTTACCAGCGCAATACGCTTGTCCTTCGGCCTTGAGTGGGTCTCCCGGTACAGCACGAACTTGCTTCCGATCACCTGTACCGGCTCGCTGCGGGTGGGCTTTGCCAGCTGATCGCAGGCCTCCCGCGCGGTGAGCATGGAATTTTCCAGCACCCGGCCCTTGATGAGCTCCCGCGCTTCCAGCGCCTCATCCGCCTGATGGATGAGATTGTCAGTAACGCCTTCCTTGCCCACCTGCAGGATTGTATCAATTGTATTTGCCATGCCGCGCAGTTGTGCGCGCTGTTTGCTTGTCAGTTCCATAAATTAAATATAATCTCCCCTTGTATTGTATCGTTCTGTGATTTTTATATTTCTATGACAGACGCTGGGATTTGTCAATAAGTTTCCCCAATTTTCAGGAATCTTTTTTTAAGGCTCGAAAAAAAGCGTCATTCGCTCCGGCAGCAGACGCCGCCCTTGCGCCGTCAGGCGCTTATTTTTTGAGATGCGCCTCCAACTCCGCCGCAAAGGCCCGCAGAGCCTTGCCCCGGTGAGAAAGCGAGGCCTTTTCCTCCTCCGTCATCTGGCCAAAGGTTTTGGCCCGCTCGGGGACCAGAAACACCGGATCGTACCCAAAGCCCCCGGTGCCCATGGGGGCGAAGGCGATCGCCCCGTCGCACCGGCCTGCCGCCGTCAGGGTCTCCCCGTTGGGAAAGGCGCAGGCAACGGCGGTTTCAAAGTGGGCCGAACGGGTGGGAGCGCCCCGCATGGAATTCAGCAGCAGCACGTACCTCCC
>JAEWYA010000152.1 GCA_023395775.1 Bacillota bacterium | reverse complement strand
CCCCTGCACAGAGGAATCAGGTACTTCTGTTTTTGCTCCTCCGTGCCAAAGGCGAAAATCGGCCAGGTTCCCAGCGAAGTATGGGCTGACAAAATGACGCCGCTGCCCCCATCCACCCTGGCCAGCTCCTCCACCGCGATGGCATAGCTTAGAATATCCAGCCCCATGCCGCCGTATTCTTTAGGATACGGAATTCCCATAAGGCCCATGCTCCCAAGCTTTTCCACCGCGTCCTCCGGGAACTCGTTCTCCTTATCCAGCAGAAATGCCAGAGGCTTGATCTCCTCCTCTGCGAATGCGCGGATTTTGGCCCGCAGCTCTTCCTGCTGTTGTGTGGTCTGAAATGACATACCGTTTCCTCCTTTTAAATTCAATCCTTCAATTGCATATTAGCCTCTTACAATTCATGATTTGCTCACTTGCCGAAGAAAATTTCCTGCAAGCTGTGGGTGTCCAGCTCCCGGTTCAGCGTCTGCTGGATCTCCAGCAGGTGAAGATGGGCCCGGCACACGGCGCCATCATGTGCCTGACACCACTGACACTGATACCCCGGCCTCATGCAGGAGCTCACAAAGGAGTCCTCCCCCATGATCTGCATCAGCTGATACAAGGTGATCTGATCCAGCCCGGTAGTCAAAAGGCAGCCGCCGTCCGTCCCGCGCATAATCCGGAGGACGCCTCCCTTTTCAAGCTTCTTCAGGATTTTGTAGGCGAATTGCAGCGGAATCTGCTCGTCTTCCGCCAGGCTCACCGCCGTTCGCTGTTTCCCATCGGCCAACGCCCGCAGGATTCTCAGCGCATAATCGGTTTCCTTCGTAATAAACAATCTGCCAATCCCCCCTTTTGTTTCCATACATACTCTACCAATCTTGATAATTTTTGTCAAGATTAAAGTTGACAAAAAACATACTTGTTTTTTGTGAATATAAAGCAAAGAAAGGCGGACAGCCGAAACTGTCCGCCCCATTATAAAGTTCCTGTATGCTCAGCCGCCCATCTTACTTCCCGATCGAATATGTAAAATTGGACTCAGATACGCATACCGCCAACAAAGTAGTTATTGTAATATCCGCTGGTCAGGCCACTGATAATCACACCGCTGTTGGCCGAGGAGGCGTGAATAAACCGCCCGCCGCCGATATATATGCCGGCGTGGGAGCAAGCCTTGCCCAAGGAACGGCTGGGATCGCAGAAAAACACCAGATCGCCGGCCTTCAGCGCAGAGGTCGAGGTGATCTTCTGACCGGCCCCGCTCTGCCACTGGCTGGTAGCGCTGTGGGGCAGACTGATCCCCATCTGTTTGAAGACGTACATGGTGAAACCGGAACAGTCAAATCCGCTGGGAGACGCGCCGCCATAAGCATACCGGGTGCCCAGATACTGTTTGGCAACGGAGACAACGCCGGAAACAGAAGAGGAATCCGCAGAAGTCAGATCGACGAAGTCGCTGCGGATATAGCCGGTGGTACCGTACTGGCAGGTCACGGCATACCATCCGTCGGCAAAGCCGTTCACGGTCAGGGGACTGCCGTTGTCTACCGTGGCGACGGTCTCCGCGTCGGACGCGGCAGAGGCGCGGACATTCACACCGTCACCATTCACTCGGCCAGCGGCGGTAAAGACACCGTCCCGATCCTGGATCAAATAGTCGGCGGAAACATAACCGGCCTTACCGTTATAGTTGACATAATACCAGCCGTCCTGCTTGCCCAGAATGGCAACGGCGGTGCTTTTGTTCAACTGTGTGACAATGGAAGAAGAAGTGGATGCCTCAGACCTCAGCCGCAAACTGGAACCGGTGATACAGCCGACGCCGATTGCGATATCATCGGCGGCGGAAACAGTGGCCGTCGCGGCCAGCAGTATGGTCATCGCGGCGGAGAGAGCAACGAAGCCTGCCGCCTTACCTGCGTGATGTGTCATAAAGTGTACGCTTCCTTTCATGGTTGTCGTTTGTTGGGAAGTGGAGAACCGTCTGCTTTACAGCTTACCGGCTAATGCCCGCTCCAGCCAGATGGCGGAGATGTCCATGGCCTCGTAAAGGTTCTCCTTTTCACTTTTCTTCACCACGCGGTCCCGGGACTTCAGGTCCGGGTCCGTCAACTGCAACTGGACGGAAACCTTGGTAGCAACGTTCAGATCCTGCACCTTTTTAGTATTCAACACCTGTATCATGACAATATATTTCTCAGCCATCGTGCCGTAGTAAATCAGATTGTCGACTCGGCGGAGGGGATGACCCTTATAAGTCAGGCCGGCGGCCTGCTCCGCCTTTTCCATTTTTTCAGCCATCGGTATACTCCTTTTGAAAAAGTTTGTAACCAAATTGTAACAGATTTTTTCCGGTTTGTCAATTCTTAGATGCCTGCTTTTTCAGGAAATTTTTCCCGGATACATCGTTCGTTTCGTTTCTCGAATTATGTGATTTTTTGCGTTTTTTACTCCCATCCTCTGCTCGCAGGCGCAATTTATGGTCTCTCCGCTCATATACTCTTTTATCTTGAGGAGGGATTTTATGAAAATTATTGTCTGGAAGAAAAAAGCCGCCGCACTGCTGGCGGCGGTGCTGGCGGCAGGAATCGCGGGATACACAGCCACATACCCGGCCACAGCCTACACCACTGACCGCCAGCTCCCGGTCTACTGCGTGGATAAGGCCCAGCAGAAAATTTGCTCGATCAGTTTCGATGCCGCCTGGGGGAATGAAAATTTGCGGTAACGGGACCCCAAGGCTTTCCTGCCTCCGAAATTCACGGCTCCGTCTGTCTGTCCTCCAGCATAGGGCGGATCTCTTTGGAAAAGAGGTAGACGATCTCGATTCGGCCGCCCTCGAACACACGGATCTCCCGAACAGTCTCCGCCAGCGTGGCCCGATCCAGCTCCGTCAGTCGGCCCAGCCGCACCAGCTCCTCCGCCCAGGACCTGTCCGGCGCATCCTCAGGCTCCTCCAGCCGTTCCAGCTGCCGCGCCAGCGTCTCCTCCTGGGCGGCGTAGTCCCGACGGTAGCGGAGATACTCCTCCCTTGAAAGCAGGCGCTCCCTGTAATCCTCATAAGCGCCCTGGCCCAGCTTACGCAACCGGTCCAGCGCCGCGCTCAGGCGCTCCCGCTCCCCGCGGGCCGTATCTGTTTTCAGCGCCTGCCTCCGCTCACGCTCCGCCAGCTGCCGCAGGTCCTTCACACCGGCGACAATCCGGTTCAGATCTCTCAGCAAAACCGCTTCCAGCGCGGCTTCGTCAATCTCATGCCGGGTACAGGCCGTGGGTCCATAGCGCTTATAGGACCCGCAGGTGTAATACGTATCGCCCCTTCGCTGCGTTCTCACCATGGCGCGTCCGCAGTCCCCGCATTTTAAAAATCCGGCAAAGAGACTGACCCGCGCCGTAAAGTCAGGCGTTTTGACGTTCCCGCGCAGAAGCGCCTGTACCCGTTTCCACTGCTCCATGGAAATAATCGGCTCGTGAGTCCCTTTGACGACAATCCAGTCCGCCTTTTTCTTTCGCTTTGCCGCACCGTGGAGCTGGGCGCGGTCGTCGCGTCCCTGTTCCAGATTGCCGATATACACCTCACTTTGGAGGATGCGGTGGATGGTGGCA
>JAEWYA010000042.1 GCA_023395775.1 Bacillota bacterium | reverse complement strand
GCATTGGCCGCAATCTGACGGATAGGAGCATCCAGAGGCTTGGCAATCAGACGCACACCGGTCTTCTCGTCGCCATCCACGCAGGAGATCAGAGCTTCCACGGCGGGAATCACGTTGATGAAAATAGTACCGCCGCCGGCAACCACGCCCTCTTCCACGGCGGCGCGGGTCGCGTTCAGGGCGTCCTCCATGCGGAGCTTCTTCTCCTTCATCTCGGTCTCGGTGGCAGCGCCGACCTTGACGACGGCCACGCCGCCAGACAGCTTCGCCAGACGCTCCTGGAGCTTTTCCTTATCATAGTCGGAGGTGGTGTTGGCGATCTGCGAACGGATCTGGCCGACCCGGTCCTTGATGGCCTGACTGTCGCCGGCGCCGTCCACAATGGTGGTGTTCTCCTTGGTGACCTTCACCTGACGGGCACGGCCCAGCATATCAATTGTGGCGCTCTTCAGCTCCAGACCCACTTCCTCGGAGATCACGGTACCGCCGGTCAGCGCGGCGATATCCTGAAGCATCTCCTTACGGCGGTCACCGAAGCCGGGGGCCTTGACGCACACCACGTTCAGAGTGCCGCGCAGACGGTTCACAATCAGAGTGCTCAGGGCCTCGCCTTCCACATCCTCGGCGATGATCAGCAGCTTCTTACCGGCCTGCACCAGCTGCTCCAGCAGGGGGAGAATATCGGCAATGACGGAGATCTTCTTGTCGGTGATGAGAATATAGGCGTCGTCGATGTTGGCCTCCATCTTTTCCGTATCAGTGCACATATACGGAGTGATATAGCCGCGGTCAAACTGCATGCCTTCCACAACTTCGCTGTAAGTCTCGGCGGTCTTGGATTCCTCAATGGTGATCACGCCGTCGGCGGAAGCCTTCTCCATGGCGTCGGCGATCAGCTTGCCGATTTCTTCGTCGCCGGAGGAAACAGCGCCGACACGGGCGATGTCCTTGGAGCCGTCGACCTTCTTGGCCTGCTTTTTGACTTCAGCCACGGCGGCTTCCACGGCCTTGGCCATGCCCTTTTTCACCACGATGGGATTTGCGCCCGCAGCCAGGTTCTTCAGCCCCTCGGCGATCATGGCCTGGGCCAGCAGGGTGGCGGTGGTGGTGCCGTCGCCGGCAACGTCGTTGGTCTTGGTGGAGACTTCCTTCACAAGTTGTGCGCCCATGTTCTCAAAGGGGTCGGGCAACTCGATCTCCTTGGCGATGGTCACACCGTCGTTGGTGATGAGGGGAGCGCCGTACTTCTTGTCCAGCACAACGTTGCGGCCCTTGGGGCCCAGCGTCACCTTTACAGTGTCGGCCAGCGTATCAACACCGGTCTGCAGCGCCTTGCGCGCGTCTTCGCCGCGCTTAATCAGTTTAGACATATCACATTACCTCCAAAATTCAGAAGATGTTGTTTGAGCTGTTCTTATTCAACGATTGCAAGGATCTCGCTCTGCCGGACCACAACGTATTCCTCGTCGTCCAGCGAGACCTTGCTGCCTGCATACTGGCTGGTGATGACCTTGTCGCCGGCCTTCACGGTCATGACCACGTCCTTGCCGTCCACGTTCCCGCCGGGGCCGACGGAAATGACCTCGGCCACAGAGGGCTTTTCCTTCGCGGAACCGGTGAGGATGATGCCGCCCTTGGTGGTCTCCTCCGTCTCAACCATTTTCAGAATGACACGGTCTGCAAGCGGTGTGAGTTTCATAAAAAACTGCCTCCTTCAATATATAAAAAGATTTACAAAATCAGCGTTAGCACTCAATCTCTTCGAGTGCTAACGCTGCTATCATAGTACATTGTTTCCATTTTGTAAAGGGGGTAACTATGAAAAATTTGTGAATTTAAAATGCCGTGACCAAAATTGGACATTAAACCCTTTCAGATAAAAAATAATCTATAAAAGTTTTAAAATTTGGATAAACAGTCTCACAATCTAGTTGCCACCGCATGACATTTGCCTGATCGCAGCGGGGACCACCGCCGAATTTGGGCAGAGGTCCCGGCTTTACGCATGCGCGCTACATATTGTAATTTTTTTATAAAAAATTACTTTCCGTACATAAACAGATCGCACTTCAGCATTCCGTTATAGAGCTTGCGCTTCTTGTCCGCCTGACGGCCGAAGCTTCGCTCGAACTCCGTGTGGGACGAAAGCACCAGCACCCGCCACTTTGGGGGCAGCTCCCGGCAGGCCGCGCCGAATATCCGATAGAGCGCTTCCGCCTCGCTCTTCTCCATCAAACGCTCACCGTAGGGCGGGTTGGTCACCAGCTGGCCGTACTCGCTGTCCCGGTAGAATTTTCCGGCGTCGGCCACCTCAAAGCGGACACAGTCCTCCACACCCGCCAGCTCCGCGTTGTGCCTTGCCAGCTCCACGGCCTCCGGGTCGATGTCGCCGCCCCAGATATCATAGGTTCCATGGAATTCCTTATCCATCGCCTCGTCCGCCGCTTCCAGCCAGAGCTTGCCGTCCATGTTCTTCCACTTCTGGGCGGAAAAGCTCCGGTCCAGACCGGGGGCGCGGTTTTTCGCAATCAGCGCCGCCTCGATGGGAATGGTGCCGGAGCCGCAGAAGGGGTCGCAGAAGGGGTCCTTGCCCCGATAGCGGGACAGCGTCACAAGCGCCGCCGCCAACGTCTCCCGCAGGGGCGCGACGACGCCCTGCGCGCGGTAACCCCGTTTGTAGAGCCCCTCGCCGGAGGTATCCAGATACAGCGTCGCCACGTCTTTTACGATGGCGAACTGGATCTGATACCGGCTCCCCACTTCCGGCAAGGTCTCCACGCCGTACTTCTCCCCCAGACGCTTCGCAGCCGCCTTTTTCACAATGGCCTGACAGGCCGGGACGGAGTGGAGCTGAGAATTGAGGGAATACCCTTTTACCGGAAACTCACCGTCTTTTGGAATGTAATTCTCCCACGGCAGAGCACGGACTCCCTGAAACAGCGCCTCAAAGTCTCCCGCGGGGAAGCTGCCCAGCTCCATCAGCACCCGCGCGCCGCAGCGCAGATTGATATTCAGCCGGGCAATATCGGCCAGCGTCCCCCGACAGTGGACCCGCCCGTTTTCCGCACGGACCTCCTGTAAATTCAGCCGTTTCATCTCATCCGCCACCAGACTTTCCAGTCCGAACAGGCAGGGCACCGTCAGCGTCATGGGCTGCGCCTCCTTAAAAATTTCAAAATCCGTATTTGAATTACTATAACAGATATTTGAAAAATGTGCAACGCGGCGGTTTGCCGCAAAACGAAAACTGCGGTCAAAAAATTTGCGGAGACTGAAACCTTTTGGGTTTTCCGTCCGTTATATAAATAAAGCAATTTTTTCCTCCGGCACCTGTTCCAGAATAAGGTGCCCTGCGGGGCTGTTTTTTTGCGGGGAGATGTGGTACAATGATTGACAGGACATATCATATACTTCTTTCGCATTCCTCAAACCCAATGAATTCCTGCCAAGGGAGGTTTTTTTATTATGATGATCTGGATCTGGCTTGGAGCCATCGTGCTGTTCGGCCTGGTGGAGGCTGCCACATCGGGCTTGGTATCCATCTGGTTCGTGGCCGGCGCCGTAGCCGCGCTGGTTGCAACGATCCTGAACGTATCCGTGGGCGTGCAGTTCGCAATTTTTCTGGCCGTCTCCGCCGTGGCGCTGGCGGCTACCCGTCCGCTGGTGCAAAAGATGAAATCCGGCAAAACCATTCCCACCAATCTGGACCGAGTGATCGGTCTGACCGGCAAGGTAACAGAGACCGTCGACAACGAGAACGCCTCCGGGGCCGTCTATGTGGACGGCAAGACCTGGACAGCCCGCAGCGCGGACGGAACCGTTCTTCCGGAGGGAAGCCTTGTCACCATTTCAAAAATGGAGGGCGTGAAGCTCTTTGTTGAAAAAAATGAAATATTGGAGGGAACTAGATAATGCCTATCATGCCTATCAGAACCATTGCACTGATCGTCCTGGTCGTTCTGGTCCTGCTGCTGATCGTCAGTAACATCGTCATCGTCCAGCAGTCCAAGGCCTATGTTGTGGAGCGCCTGGGCGCGTTCCGCGCCGTTTGGAACGTGGGTCTGCACTTCAAGATGCCGTTCATTGAGCGTGTCTCCAAGAAGGTGTCCCTGAAGGAGCAGGTGGCGGACTTCGCGCCCCAGCCTGTTATTACCAAGGATAATGTCACCATGCAGATCGACACGGTCATCTATTTCCAGATCACCGACCCGAAGCTGTATACCTATGGTGTGGAGCGGCCCATGAACGCCATTGAAAATCTGACCGCCACTACCCTGCGCAATATCATCGGCGACATGGAGCTGGACCAGTCTCTCACCTCCCGCGACACCATCAACACCCGGATGCGCGCCATTCTGGACGAGGCCACGGACCCTTGGGGCATCAAAGTGAACCGCGTCGAGCTGAAGAATATTATCCCGCCCAAGGAGATCCAGAACGCCATGGAGAAGCAGATGAAGGCGGAGCGTGAGCGCCGTGAGTCCATTCTTCAGGCTGAGGGTCAGAAGGCCAGCCAGATCCTGGTAGCCGAGGGCGAGAAGGAATCCGCCATTTTGCGGGCCGACGCCGCCAAACAGGCCGCCATTATGAAGGCAGACGGTGAGGCGCAGGCCATCAAGCTGGTGCAAACCGCTCTGGCGGAGTCTATTAAGCTGATGAACGAGGCTAACCCCAATGATCAGGTGGTGAAAATCAAGGCACTGGAAGCGTTTGCCAAGGCTGCCGACGGTCAGGCCACCAAAATTATTATTCCCTCCGAGCTGCAGGGGCTGGCCGGTCTGGCGGCCAGCGCCAAGGCCCTGTTGGAAAACGATCCCCCTGCAAAAAAATAAACCGTACAAATGGACCGCCGGACTGACAAAAATCGTCAGCCCGGCGGTTTTTCACGTGAAGACAGGCGCCGCTTTTCCAGTCAAATCCGCAAAAGCAGCGGATTATTTTCAGATTCTCCATATTCAAATACGAAAAAAGCTGTTATAATACCTCTAATCATAAACTAACGGAATGAGGGATATCATGCGGGAGTTTTGGAAAACACTGATTCACGGGCTGGAAAGCGGCCAACCCGCGTGCCTTGTAAGTCTCTTGTCCTCCGCTGGGTCCACACCCCGGAGCGCCGGGGCCATGATGGCGGTGCTGCCGGACGGAATCACCGATGGGACCATCGGCGGCGGAAATGTTGAGTTTGAGGCGCAGAAGCTGGCAGCGGAGGTCCTTCGAAGCGGAAAAGACGAGCGGCGGGACTACCGTTTTGTGCAGGGAAACGACAAAAGTCTTGGAATGGTCTGCGGCGGCGATGTGTCGGTGCAGTTTCAATACATCCCTCCCAGGGACGAGTCCGCGTTGGCCGTCTTCCGGGCCCTGGTAGAGGCCGACGGGCAGGGCCGGGACGCATGGCTTGTGCGGCAGCTGGAAGGCAGCCGCGTCACTGGGATGCGGGCCGTCACAGCGGAGGATGCGGACGACTCCGCGCTGTCCGCTCTGATGAAGGACATGCCCCTGCTGACCGAGGACGGCTGGTTTTCCATTCCGGTGGTCCGGGCCGGCTGGGTCCATATTTTCGGCGCGGGGCATGTGTCCCGGGCGCTGGCGGCGGCGCTGCACCCGCTGGGTTTTCGCTGCGCGGTGTACGACGACCGGGCCGAGTTTGCCGACCCCGCGTTTTTTCCGACGGCAGAACGGGTGGCCGTGTGCGATTTTAAAAAGCCGGACCTGACCGTCACGGCGAACGACTACGTGGCGGTGATGACCCGGGGCCACCAGGCGGACTATGAGGTGCTGACGCAGGTACTGCGCTCCGGGGCGCGGTATATCGGCTGCATCGGCAGCAGGCAAAAGCTGGACCTGTGCCGAAAGCGGTTGCTGGCGGCGGGCTTCACGCCGGACGAACACGCAATCCTCCACGCGCCCATCGGGCTCTCCATCGGGGCGCAGACGCCGGAGGAGATCGCCGTCTCCGTGGCGGCGGAGCTGATCAGCTTCCGGGCCGGCATGGAAATTCCCCGGCAGGGCGGGTAAGCCTTGCAAAACCGCACAAGTCTGTGTACAATGATGTTTAATGAACAGACGGGCCTGCAAAGCAGCATTGCATTCGAGCCGCTTTCAATCTCCGGCGAAATCCGCCGGTCTTCACGGGAGGGTGTCCATGAACCGCATCAGCAAGGAAAACTACTATCTGGATATCGCGCAGACCGTTTT
Organism: Bacillota bacterium; assembly: GCA_023395775.1. Taxonomy (GTDB): domain Bacteria; phylum Bacillota; class Clostridia; order Oscillospirales; family Oscillospiraceae; genus Oscillibacter. Next base: position 7,782 of record JAEWYA010000042.1, on the reverse strand, counting down.
AGAGCGGGCCACCTGCCTGCGGCGGGTCTACGGCGCCATCATCGTCAACAACGACGAAATCATATCCACGGGCTACAACGGCGCGCCCAGAGGCCGGAAAAACTGCGTGGATATGGGCTACTGCACCCGGGAGATGGCAAAGGTCCCCCGGGGGGAGCGGTATGAGCTGTGCCGCAGCGTCCACGCCGAGGCCAACGCCATCATCTCCGCCGCCAGGCGGGACATGGTGGGGGGAACGCTCTATCTGGTGGGCCGGGACGCCCAGACCGGTGAGCTTCTGGGCGATGCCACCTCCTGCTCCATGTGCCGCAGACAGGTCATCAACGCCGGGCTTGAAAAGGTTGTCATACGGCGGACAAAAACAGAGTATGACGTGGTTTATGTGTCGGACTGGGTGGCCGAGGATGACTTCCCTGTTCTGGATTCTCCCGACGATTCACCGTCTCAGCTGTAATTTGAGGAAGGAGGCCTTCACTTGAAAACGGGCCTTGTCACCTTTTTCCATATTCACCACTACGGCGCGGTCTTACAGGCCTGCGCCACCCAGCGGGCTGTGGAGCAGTTGGGAAGCGAGTGTGAAATTTTCAACTACTATGTGAATCAGGACAACGACCTGTTCCGCCGCCCCACCGGCCTTGGCTCCGCTGCGGCGGACGCTCACACGGCGCTCCACTACCACGCCATGAAGGAACGGTACGACCGGTTTGAGGACTTCGCCGTCCGCCATCTGCATATCTCGGAGCACCGGTATGGAAGCCTGGAGGAACTGAGAAGCGCGCCGCCTTGCGACGTCTATCTCTCCGGCAGCGACCAGATCTGGAATCCGAAGATTTTCCCCGACGGTCACTTTGACCCGGTGTTTTTCAGCCAGTTCACGTCGGGCCGGAAAATTGCCTACGCCCCCTCTTTTGGCATTCCCCGCATTCCGGACGGAATGGAGAATGAACTGAATGAGTACTTGGCAAACTTTTCCCACCTCTCCGCCCGGGAGGCCAGAGGACAGGCCATTATCCGGGAGATCAGCGGGCGAGAGGCGCCCGTGGTGCTGGACCCCACGCTGCTTCTGCGGCAGGAGGACTGGGGCGCGCTGGCGGCGGAGCCGGAGCAGTCCGGCGGATATATCCTCTGCTACTGCATCAGCAAACCCGGTGCGCTGGAGCCGTATATCCGCCGTTTGCAGGAGGAGACGGGGCTTCCCGTCGTCCAGCTGTGTGGTGTACGGCAGAAGGTCCATCCCGTGGCGGAGTGCGTGTTCTCCGCCGGCCCCGCGGAATTTTTGGGCCTGTTTCGCCGGGCTTCCTATGTCTGTACGAACTCATTCCACGGGACTGTGTTCTCTCTGCAATTCCAAAAGCCGTTTTTCACATCAGCTTCCCCTGCGGAGATGGCCGCACCGGAGCAATCCCGCATTTATAGTCTTCTAGACCGGCTGGGTCTTGTGAACCGGATCATCGGCAAGGGCGACACCGCCGAGCTGCTGGAGGCAATTGACTGGGCCGCCGTGTCCCAGCGGCTTGAAGCGGAACGACGGAAGTCTTTGGACTATCTGCGCTCCGCGCTGCTGGATCAGGAGGTCCCCGCCGCGCCGGAAGCGGCGTCCGGGAACGGATTACCGGAGCTTGCCTCCCACACGACCTGTACCGGCTGCACCGCCTGCGCCGCCATATGCCCTAAGGGCGCAATCGCGATGGAGCGGGACCGGGAGGGCTTCGCCTATCCCGCCGTCGATCCCGAAAAATGTATCCGCTGCGGACGCTGTACGTCCGTATGCCCCGCTCTCCGGGCAAAGGAGAGCCGTCCCCTTCCGGCGGTCTTCGCCGCGTGGAACAAGGACGATATTATCCGCAAGGACTCCACCTCCGGCGGCATCTTCTCCCTCATTGCCCAGGATACCCTGGAATGCGGCGGCGTGGTCTTTGGGGCGGCGCTGGACAGCAAACTGCGTCTGCGGCACATCGCCTGTTTCGGGCCGGAAGATTTACGATACCTTCGGGGCGCGAAGTATGTGCAAAGTGATTTGCGAGGCGCTTATCAGGAGGTCCGGGAGCTGCTGAAATCACGGCCTGTGCTATTCTCCGGTACTCCCTGTCAGGTGGACGGGCTGTATCATTTTCTTGGAAACCGTCCGGAAAATCTCACCACCTGCGACCTCGTATGTCAGGGCGTGCCCTCCCCGGGTGTGTGGGCGGACATGGTCCGTTCCATTGAGAGCCGCAAGCGTCGCTCTCTTCAGACTGTGCGTTTTCGTAACAAGGTCGTCGGCTGGAAGGACAGCCACTTCACTCTGCTCTATAAGGACGGGTCTGCGGACTCCGCGCCCCTGTTCCAGACGGAATGGGGCCGGGCGTTCGGCCGGGCGCTGTTTCTGCGTCCCTGCTGCTACCGCTGCCCCTATACTTCCATGTCCCGGGTAGGCGATTTTACTCTGGGGGACTTCTGGGGACTCCGGCCCGACGAGCTGCCGGAGCAGCAGGAGCGGGGCGTGTCTATGCTCATGGTGAACACCCCACACGCAAGTCATATTTTTGACCGTCTTCCTCTGGGACGGCAGTCTTTCCCGCCGGAGCGGGCCATCGCGGGAAATCCCCGGCTGGCCTCTCCCATCGCTCCGCCGTCGGACCGGACTGCGTTTTTCGCCAGCTATGCGCTGGAGCCTTTTGACGAGGTACGCAAAAAGTTTTTCCGCCTGCCCTCCCTTCCGGTGCGAATTGCCTCCAAGGCCCTCAGCCCGGAGGCAAAAGCAAAGATCAAGGAAAAATTGAAATAAGTTCCGGTATTGGCCGGCTTTCAAAAATTGCAAAGTAAAAAGAGACGGTCAAACAATGACCGCCTCTTTTTGCATATTCAATCATGAGCTTGCAGCCTTTGCCGCCGCGCTCTCAAGTTCTCTTTTCTATGCCTTTTTCCGGTGGGCCATCGCGGCCAGCACCAGCAGCAGCAGGGCCACGCCCAGCGGCAGCGCCAGCCACGTTGGAAGTCCGACCGCAGCAAAAATACCCGCCGCAATGTAGGCAAGACAGCTCACAGCCGCCGCCGTCATAGCGTATGGCAGCTGCGTGGTCACGTGGTTCACATGATCGCACTGCGCCCCGGCGGAGGCCATGATGGTAGTATCGGAAATGGGGGAACAGTGATCGCCGCAGACCGCGCCCGCCATGCAGGCCGAGACGCACACGATGCTCAGGGGATTTCCGCTCTCCAGCGGGAATACGCTCAGTACGATGGGAATCAAAATGCCGAAGGTACCCCAGGATGTGCCCGTGGCGAAAGACAGGAAACAGCCGATTACGAATACAATGGCGGGCAGCAGAAGCTGGAATCCGGCGGCGGAGCCCTTGACCATGGCGGCGACAAATTCCCGCGCGCCCAAAGAGTCGGTCATGGCCTTCAGGCTCCAGGCAAAGGTCAGGATCAAGATCGCGGGGACCATGGCCTTGAAGCCCTCCGGAATGCACTCCATCATCTCTTTGAACTTCATCCGTCGGCGGAGCAGGTAGAATACCACCGTGAACGCCAATCCAAACGCGCTGCCCAGCAGCAGACCCACAGAGGCGTCTGACCCGGAAAAGGCATCTACAAAGCTGGCTCCGGAGAAAAAGCCGCCGGAGTAGAGCATCCCCATTACACAGCAGGCCACCAGCACCACGATGGGCGCCACCAGATCCAGCACCGTACCGTTTTCCGCGGCGGCACTCTCGTTCGCCTCAGCATAGGGATTCTTGCCGGAGAACAGATCGCCCCCGGCTGCGTTGGCCTCGTGGACGGCCATGGGACCGTAGTCCACATTCATCGCAACCAGCCCCACCATCATCACGATGGTCAGCAGTGCGTAGTAATTATAGGGAATGGCCCGGATAAACAGCGCCAGACCGGATCCGTCATCCACAAATCCGCTGACGGCGGCGGCCCAGGAGGAAATCGGCGCGATGATGCACACCGGCGCGGCGGTGGCATCAATCAGATAGGCCAGCTTTGCCCGGGAGATCTGATGGCTGTCCGTCACGGGACGCATAACGCTGCCCACGGTGAGGCAGTTAAAATAGTCGTCAATGAAAATCAGAATCCCCAGCACGATGGTGGCCATTTGCGCGCCCGCCCGGGTCTTGATGTTCTTCTGGGCCCAGCGCCCAAAGGCGGCGGAGCCGCCCGCCCGGTTCATAAGACACACCATGGCCCCCAGAATCACCAGAAACACCAAAATGCCCACGTTGTAGCTGTCCGCCAGCACTGAGACAATTCCGTGCTGAAACACATGGATTACCGTCCCCTCGAACGCGAAACCGGACCACAGCAAGCCGCCGGTAAGAATACCGAAGAAAAGTGAGGAATAGACCTCCTTGGTAATCAGAGCCAGCGCGATAGCCACCACCGGCGGAAGCAGGGACCAGAATGTCTCGTAAAACCTGGGGTCTGCCCCGGTTCCCTCCTCGGCGGCAAATACCGGCACTGCCACCAGGACCAGCAGTACGGCGGCCAGTCCCATCGCTGTCCGCGCCCGTGTCCTTTTCTTCATGGGAATCCCTCCAAAAAAATGAAGTCATGACATTGTGTCATGACTTCATACATTCGGCCTGTACGAATCACAACAGCGCTCCGCCCCGTGGGGCGACAGTCCGGCGGATATTCTCCGCCGGCCCGGCTCCGCCTCCCGTCAGGCCACGGAAAGCGAAACCTCGGCGGCAGTCCCTTTCCCGTTCCCCTTTAGGCCCGCTGTTGGGGAAACGCTACTTTTGGCTGCCGCGCCTCTATCATGCAGTATGTTTGATTATAGCAAACTCCCCATAAATGTCAACCGTTTCAGTCAATAAACCGCCAGTTTACCCAATTTTCCCATCGTTCTTCCGTTCAATGGAGCAGCTCTCCGATTTGGGACTCTCCGTACACGGGGATGCCTTCGGTCTCCAGCCTCGCAGCTGTCACGCCGTCCCCGACCATGAGGCCGTCGGAAAAGGTCCCGTCATGAATGACTCCCCTTCCGCAGGAGGGGCTGCGCTCCTTCAGCACCGCCGCTTCGCAGCCATACAGCCGCGCCAGATCCAGCGCGACCGTGGCACCCCGCCGGAATTCTGCGGTCACGTCCGCACCATCCACTGTATAAACGCCCTCACCTCGGCGCTCCGCCGGCGGGCGGGGCGTTGGAAGTCCGCCCAGCTGCTCGGGGCAGACGGGAATACAGGTATGTCTCTGCAAAAGCTCCTCAATTTCGGGACAGCGCTTCGATCCGCCGTCATACCGACAGGGAACGCCCAAAAGACACGCGGAAACCAAAATCCTCATATTCTCATTTTCCCTTCTGACGCTCTTCGATGACCCGCCGCTCTTTTTGCAGCTCCGCGAACAACGCAATGCCATCCCACTCCTGATTCCAGGAGGTCAGCACCGCCTTGTAGCATTCCGGGCCAATCCCAGCCTGCCGCAGGGCGGGCAGAAGGTCGTCCATCTGGCTGTCCATATCGCAAAAGATCATCATCCGCCCACCCAGCTTTCCGGAAAACACGCCCTCCCGGGCCGGGCGGGTTTTTCGGCCCACCAGTGCGCCGATAGGTGTACGCCAGCCGTCGTGCCAGACGGGCTTTACCTCCGCCTGAAACGGTCCGGCGGCGGCCTTTACCGCCAGAATGTCGTTCAACTCCTCAAAGCCATAGAGTAAAATCGTTCCCATCTTCTATTCCCCTTTCCAGCGCTCAGACTTCCAGAGGCTTCCCATTCAGCGCGGCCTCCGCCAGCGTCTCTCCCTCGTAGCGCAGCTTCAGGGAGAAAAAGGGCGCGTCCGATTCCAGCAGGTCCAGAAAGATAAGGTCGCCCTTCCACAGCGGCAGCTTCCGCAGCTCCCGTTTGCCGATCCACTGGAGGTCCCCCTCGTTGCAGACGATCTGCTCTCCCGTCCACCGGTCCGCGGTAAAAAGGTGCATATACTCACCCTCCCAGGTATCGGAGAGGAATGTGACAAGGCCCCGATAGCGCCAGTTCGTCAGCGTCAGGCCGGTCTCCTCCCTCGCTTCCCGCAAAACGCACTCCTCCGGCGTCTCGCCCTCGAGAAACTTTCCGCCCACGCCAATCCATTTGTCGTGGTTCAGGTCGTTTTTCTTCTTCACGCGGTGGAGCATCAGGTATTGATCTCCCCGTTCCAAATAGCATAATGTGGTGTTTAACACGACAAGTTCCTCCATGAGTGCTTTTTTCTCATTATAACCGATTTTGCGCAGATGGCAAGATAAAGCCACGCGGCGCGGGGCGGGGACGCCGCCTGACGGCGGTGCATTCTCCGCTCCGCGCCGCGCGCGAAATTTTTTGGGGGATTCGCCCCGCAGATCAGCCCTTTTTCCGATAGAAGCAGTTGCCCACCAGCATAAACACCGCATAAACCGCCAGATAGTAAAAGACCTTCCTGCCGTACCCGGCGAAAGCGGCATACACCATGAACAAGCATCCGCATAGTCCCAGCACCGGCATCACAAACCGCTTGAAGCTGTTCAGTTCCCGCTCTTTGCGCATGAACTGGACAAACATGGCGACATACATGCCGTACAACGTGATGATGGGCAGCTCCGAGGAATCGAAGCAGAAGGGCCCGAACCACCCTGCGGTCAAATTCGCGCCATAGAAATACAGCAACCAGAACGCCGCAAACGCCAGGGAGAGAATTGCGGAGTTGTTGGGCATATTGGTCACCGGGTCCACCTTGTTGAACATCTCCGGCTTCGGCCCCTCGCTGCGGGCAGCCAAAGCGTAGAAGCTGCGGCAGTTGGAGAGCATCAGCCCATTCAGCGTCCCCAGGCAGGAGATCACGATCAGCACGAACACCACGGTGCCCGCGGCCCCGCCGAACACCCGCTGATAGGCCATCTTCGCGGCGGCCTCGCCGCTGGCCATCAGCTCCTCGGTAGTCACCGCGCCGTTCAGCCCAATATAGTAAAGGATGTAAGTGGCCACCACGATGAAAGACCCCAGAACCAGTGCCCGGGGCAGATTCTTCTTGGCGTCCTTCAGCTCGGCGTTGATGGAGGTGGCCAGAATCCAGCCCTCATAGGCGAAGGCCACCGCCACAGTGGACTTCATCAGCCCCTCTCCGGCGGAGACCGTTCCGGCGGAGATCGTGGCGAAGTTCTGTGCCATCTGGCCGTTGCTGAGACCCACAACAGTACCCACCACCGCCATCAGCAGCAGCGGCACCATTTTGATAACTGTGGTAGAGACCTGGAATTTTCCCGCAATACGGGGGGACAGAGCGTTCAGGGCGTAGTCCACGCACAGGAAGAAGCAGGCCAGCACCAGACAGGACCCGCCGGTGATATCCCAGCCCATCAGCACGGAAAAATACCGCGCGGACACCCAGGCCAACACGCTGGTCAGCGCCGGCGTATAGATCGTGGCCATAAACCAGCCGGTCAGGTAGGCGTACCGGTTTCCCACTGTGGCCTCGGCATAGTCCACCAGACCGTTGACCTTCTCATACCGGGTCGCCATCGTGGCAAACACATAGGAGCAGACGATCATGATCGCGCCCACGATCAGCCACGCCAAAATACCCAGCGGCATATTGCCGCCGGTTTGCACCAGCACCGCCTCTGCCTTGAAGAACACACCGGAGCCGATAACAATGCCCACCACCATACAAATGGCCGTGGGAAGTCCATACTTTTTTTCCAATCCGTTTTCCATCTTTTCCCCTCACTCACTTGCTTTAAAGCGTTGTATTCTTGCACAATACGATTTATTAAGCATAGCAGATCCCTGTGCATTTCGCAAGATGCTTTTGAATATTTATAAGCTCCTTCATGG
>JAEWYA010000209.1 GCA_023395775.1 Bacillota bacterium | reverse complement strand
CCTTTGACCCATGCAGGTTTCCAGCCTCAGCGCGTCATAGACATCGTCCCCAAACAGGGGCGAGACGGTTATCAGCTCCTGAAGACTCAGCTCCTCCAGTGTTTTTCCCTGCTCTGCGCACAGGGCTACCAGATGACCCACCACGGTATACGCATCCCGGAAGGGCATCCCCTTTTTCGTCAGATAATCGGCGCAGTCCGTGGCGTTGATGAAGCCGCGGCCGGCCGCGGCGCGCATGTTCTCCGGGTGGACCGTCATCGTGCCGATCATGGCGGTAAACACGGGCAGGCACATCTCAACCGTGTCGATGGCGTCGAACACCGGCTCCTTATCCTCCTGCATATCCTTGTTATAGGCCAAAGGCAGACCCTTCATAGCCGTCAGCAGTCCCATCAGGTCGCCGTACACCCGCCCGGTCTTGCCCCGGACCAGCTCGGCTACGTCCGGATTTTTCTTCTGTGGCATGATGCTGGACCCGGTGGCATAGGCGTCGTCCAGATCGATGAACTTGAACTCCCAGCTGCACCAAAGGATGACCTCCTCGGAAAAGCGGGAGAGGTGCATCATCAGAATTGACAGGGCGGAGAGCAGCTCCAGCGCGTAATCCCGGTCGGAGACGCCATCCAGAGAGTTTCCCATGGGAGCGTCGAAGTTCAGCTCCTTCGCGGTCTCCCAGCGGTCGATGGGGTACGTCGTTCCCGCCAGCGCGCCGGAACCGAGGGGACACTCGTTGAGGCGCTTTTTGCAGTCCTCCAGCCGGGTCACATCCCGGGAGAACATCGCCGCGTAGGCCAGCAGATGCTGGGCAAAGCTGATGGGCTGCGCCCGCTGCAAATGGGTATAGCCGGGCATGACCGCAGTCTGGTACTTTCCCGCCTGCTCCGCCAGAACGGTTTGGAATTCCAGCAGCTGCGAAATGATGGCTGGAATCTCCCGCCGGACATACATCCGGAAGTCCAGCGCCACCTGATCGTTGCGGCTGCGGGCAGTGTGGAGCCGCTTTCCCGCGTCGCCGATGCGGGCGGTGAGCAGCGCCTCCACATTCATGTGGATGTCCTCGTTGTCGGCGGTAAACTCCACCTTTCCGGCCTCCACATCCGCCAGAATGCTTTTCAGCCCTTCGGTAATGGCGGCAGCGTCCTCCCGGGAGATCACGCCGCACTCGCCTAGCATTTTCGCGTGGGCCAGGCTACCGGTGATATCCTCCCGGTAAAGCCGCCGGTCGAATTGAATGGAGGCGTTGAAGTCGTTCACCAGCGCGTCGGTTTCTTTTCCAAACCGTCCGGACCAGAGTTTCATACCGTTTTCTCCTTAATAGAAATCGGGGGGAGTCAAGGCTCCCACCCGATTTCCGTGATTTAAGAGGGGTCCGCCGGGCCGGGGGACCGTCCCGGTGGTTCCCGGCGGAGTGTATTTTCGCCGAGGCCGGCAAAAATATACCAATGGGAAGGATCTGTGCGCATACGCGGCAAATATTCCGGCCGCGCGTCCGCCAATCCGCGGACCGACTAAAGAGTATCCAAAGCGGGGATCAGGTCCCCTCTTTATCAAAGCTTATTCTGCTCTCTTAGCGCCTGCACGGTATCCGGCAGACCCCAGAGGTTAATAAAGCCCGTAGCGTCGTTCTGGTTGTAGTCGCTCTCTTGAAAGGTCACCAGCTTCTCGGAATATAGACTGTGGGGAGAGGTAATCCCCGCGTTGATGATATTGCCCTTGTAGAGCTTCAGCTTCACCTCGCCGGTAACGTACTCCTGGGTCTTGTCGGCAAAGGCACTGAGGGCCTCCCGCAGGGGGCTGAACCATTTGCCGTTGTAAATGAGGTCCGCAAAGTCCACCGCCAGCTTGGATTTCATATGGGCGGTGTCCTTGTCGACGGTGATCATCTCCAGCGCCGCGTGGGCATGGTAGAGAATGGTGCCGCCCGGAGTCTCATAGACGCCGCGGTCCTTCATGCCGACCAGACGGTTTTCCACAATGTCCAGCAATCCGATGCCATTTTTGCCGCCCAGCTCGTTGCACTTGCGAACGATGTCGCTGCCCTTCATCTTCACGCCGTCCACAGAAACGGGAACTCCCTTCTCAAAGCCGATGGTCACATAGGTAGGCGCGTCGGGGGCGTCCACAGGACTGACGCCCATCTCCAGAAAACCGGGATTTTCGTACTTCGGCTCGTTGGCGGGGTCCTCCAAGTCCAGTCCCTCGTGGCTCAGATGCCACAGGTTCTTATCCTTGGAATAGTTGGTCTCGCGGCTGATCTTCAGGGGGACGTTGTGGGCCTCCGCATAGTCGATCTCCTCGTCGCGGCCCTTGATGTCCCACTCTCGCCAGGGCGCGATGATGGTCATATCCGGCGCAAAGCGCTTAATGGCAAGCTCGAAACGCACCTGATCGTTCCCCTTGCCGGTACAGCCGTGGCAGACGGCGTCGGCATGTTCTTTTTTGGCGATCTCCACCAGCCGTTTGCCGATGATGGGGCGGGCAAACGCGGTGCCCAGCAGATACTGCTCATAGCTGGCGCCCATCTTCATGGATGGGAAAATCACCTCGTCAACCATCTCGTCGGTCAGATCCTCTATGTACAGCTTGGACGCGCCGGTCTTTTTCGCCTTTTCCTCCAGGCCGTCCAACTCGCTGCCCTGGCCCACGTCGGCGGACACGGCGATAATCTCCGGATCGTTGTAGTTCTCCTTCAGCCAGGGAATGATGATGGATGTGTCCAGGCCGCCTGAGTAGGCCAGCACGATCTTCTTGATGTCTTTTTTATCTTTCATAATGGGAATTCCTCCATACATTATTTTTGATGCATTTATTATACATCCAATTAGAATATTTATTCAAGTGTGAACCTGCACAAACTTTTAATATGTCTTTGGTTGCTTTTTTGCTTTATGCTGTAATGTTTGTATATTTTTAGTGTATATGCACAATATTGTGGTTATTTATTTGCATTCACTGCTAAATGCAAATATGCACGCAGGCGTAAATCATTCACGTCTGCGTGCATATTTAAGGTTAATTTTCTTCTGCCGCTCAGTCCAGGGACTTCCACGCCGTCTCCAGCGCAATCTCCATCATCTCGTGGAAGGAGTCCTGCCGTTCCTCCGGAGAAAGAGACTCGCCGGTAAAAATATGGTCGGAGATGGTCAGGATGGACAACGCCTGTTTCCCGGCCCGCTGCGCGGTCCAGTAAAGGCCAGCCGTCTCCATCTCCAGCGCCAAAATGCCGAATTTGCGGTACATCTCACCCGCGGCGGCATTGTCGTTGTAAAACTGATCGGCGGTGAACACCTGGCCCACATCCGCCTGAACGCCAAGCTTCTCCGCCGCCGCCACCGCGTCTCTCAGCAGCGGGTAGCTGGCCGTGGGGGCCAGCTGGCCGGGAAAACCGTACTGGTCGGCAAAGTGAGAGTTGGTGGACGCGCCCAGCGCGATCACCACATCCCGGACGCGGACGCCCTCGCCCACGCCCCCGGCGGAACCGATGCGGATGATGGAATCCACGCCGTACATATGATAAAGCTCATACGTATAAAGTCCGATCGAGGGGACGCCCATGCCGTGGCCCATCACGGAAAGCCGCTTTCCCTTATAAGCACCGGTATAGCCCAGCATACCGCGCACAGAGTTGAAGCAGACCGGGTTTTCCAAATAGTGTTCCGCCACATATTTAGCCCGCAGGGGATCGCCGGGCATCAAAACTGCCTTTGCGATCTCGCCGGGCTTTGCCTCATTACAAGCGGAGGGAGTTGCCATAATTGATTCCTCCTTGTATTTTTTAATGTTGAATATTCCGATTCGTTGTCGAAATTTTCAGAACCCGTGAAAAACTCACGCTTTTCCCCCGAACAGCGCCGCCAGCGATTTTGTATAAGGTGGCCGGCAGACACCCTTTTCCGTGACGATTCCGGAAATCAGCTCGTGGTCCGTCACGTCGAAAGCCGGGTTGTAGCACTTCACCTCCGGCAGGGCCATAGGCTTTTCGTACCACATGGTCTTAATCTCCTCCGAGTCCCTCAGCTCAATGGGAATATGTTCCCCATCCGGGCAGTCCAGATCAATGGTGGAGGTGGGACCCAGAACGTAGACCGGGATGCCGTAATGCTTCGCCAGAATCGCCACGCCGGAGGTTCCGATCTTGTTGGCGGTGTCTCCGTTGGCGGCGATCCGGTCGCAGCCCACAAAGCAGGCCTGTACCCAGCCGTTTTTCATGACGATGGAGGCCATATTGTCGCAGATCAGCGTCACATCCACACCCGCTCGCTGCAATTCGTAGCTGGTGAGCCGGGCGCCCTGTAAAAGCGGGCGGGTCTCGTCGGAGAAGACACGGAACTTCATTCCCTGTTCCGTCCCCAGCAGAATGGGGCCCAACGCCGTGCCATACCAGGAGGTGGCAAGGGGTCCGGCATTACAGTGGGTCAGGATGCCGTCTCCATCCTTTACAAGGGTCAAGCCATACTCGGAGATGGCCCTGCACTTGGCGATGTCGTCCTCGTGGATGGCCACCGCCTTTTCATACAGCGCGTCCAGCATCTGGCCCCGGGTGCAGCCCACGTTTTCCAAGGCGGTGCGGAGCATCAACCGGATGGCCCAGTTCAGATTCACCGCCGTGGGGCGGGAGGAATTCAAATACTCCCCATAATCGCTGAGTTTTTTCAAAAACACCTGCTGGTCCTCTCCCCGGATGGACTTGGCCAGCACATACATACAGTAGCCCGCACAGATGCCGATGGCGGGCGCGCCCCGGACCTTCAAGGACCGGATTGCCTCGTACATCTCCTCCGCCGTTTGGAGGCGGATTTCCTTCTCCTCGTTGGGAAGCAAGGTCTGATCAATAATGTAAAGTGCTTCCGCCTTCCGGTCGTAACGGATGTTTTGCGCGTGCGTAACGCTCTGAATATCGGCCATTTTCGTCCCTCAAGCCCGGATGACGCGGCCGTCTTTGCGAGGTGCGGGTGCGCCGGCCGCGCCGTCGGCATAGCCCAGAATGCAGTTTCCAACGCCGATCATGGTTTCCGGCAGGCCCCACTTTTTCAGCAGCGCCTTGCCCTCGGGTCGTTCAAAGGTCTCCTTTGCCCGGTTGATCCAACAGGAGCCCACGCCCAGAGCCGCAGCGGCGTTCATCAGGTTGCCCATGACCAGAGCTCCGTCGCATCGGGCGTTGGCCTCGCCAAGTCCGGAATCTGCCAGCACCACCGCCACGGAGGGCGCACCGTAGAACGGGTCCGTGCCGGACGTACCCTGAATCTCCGCGTTCAGCCGGGACAGCTCCGCGATGGTCTCCCGATCCTGCACCAGGACGATCACAGCGGACTGTCTGCCCATGGCGCTGGGGGCATAGAGCCCGGCCTTCAGAATTTCCTCCAGCACCGCGTCTTCCACCTGCCTCGGTTGGTATTTGCGGATGCTTCTGCGCTCCAACAGGGTCTTCATTGTCTCATTCAAGTTAATCTTCCTTTCTGTTACGACGCCCGCGCTCCGCAGAGCGCGGGCGTATGATGGTTCAAAGTAAGCCGGTCCCTGCGTGTCTCCGCATCAGCGAAGCTTGAATTTCCGCACCAGCTCCAGCAGTATTTGCGACTGACGCAGCAAATCGTCGCTGGTGGCGGCGCTCTCCTCCGCCGTGGCAGAGTTGGTCTGCACCACGCCCGAGATCTGCTCAATACCCTGATTGACCTGGGCGGCAGACGTGGCCTGCTGCGCCGCGCTGTCTGATATTTCAGCCATGGTCTTGTTGACCCGATTCACGCCGTCCACCACGCGCAGCAAGGACTGCGCGGTCTCGTCCGCGATGCCGGTACCGTGATGCACGGCATTCAGTGCATTTTCGATCAGCGCCGCCGTGTCCTTGGACGCCTCCGCGCTCTTTCCGGCAAGGTTGCGCACCTCATCCGCCACAACGGCAAAGCCCTTGCCTGCGCTGCCCGCGCGGGCGGCCTCCACGGCGGCGTTCAGCGCAAGAATATTTGTCTGGAACGCAATGTCCTCAATGGTCTTGATGATCTTATCGATCTGGTCGGACGCGGTCTTGATGTCCGCCATGGCTTTGAGCATCTCTTTCATCTGGCGGTTACTCTCCTCCGCCCCTTGACCCACGGTGTGCATATGATCGTTGACCTCCGCGGCGTTGCGGGCATTGGAGGAGATCGCGGCGCTGATCTCGCTGATGGTGGCCGCCAGTTCCTCCACGGAGGATGCCTGCTCCGTGGCGCCCTGACTCAGGGTCTGAGCCCCGGAGGAGAACTGGGCGGCGCTGCCGGACACCTGAGCGGCGGCATCCAGAATCTCCTTGAACGTCCCATTCAAAGAATCCAGAATCCGCTCCAAGGATTTCCGGATCTCTGTGAATTCGCCGCGGAAATCCGCCTGCGGCGCTACCTGCAGATTGCCCTGGGAAATCTCCCGCAGGACGTTTTCAATGTCTTTGATATAGGATTTCAGAGACTCCACCGTCTCATAGAACGCTCCGGTGAGGGTTCCGATCTCATCCTTGCGCTGGGAAACCTTGACCTCGCTGTTCAAATCGCCCTGAGCCAGCAGACGCATCCGCTCCGTAACGCCGCGGATGGGATTGGTCACGCTGGTGACATACCGCCCCACCAGCAGTGCGCCCAGCACCATACAAACCAAAGAGCTGGCCAGCAGCGCGGCAATGATATACAGCACCGATGCGGTCATCTCCTGAGTGGGCGCCACCGCCCCCACAGACCAGCCGTCGGATGCCGTCACCGGACGGAACGCACAGATGCGATCGCCCGTCTCATAGCTATATTCATCAGTACCAGTCTCACCGTTTATCATTCGGGTATAGACGGCCGCCATGGCCTCGTAGGCCGAATCCGTCTTGCTGTTCTCAATAAAGTTCTGCCGTTCTTCCACCAACTGGGGCCGTTTGTTGGCAATTATCACACCGGTGGAATCGATCATAAAAACGTTGCCGCTATCACCTATGACCACGTCCTTAATCATATTACTGAAATACTGGGCATCCATCGTCAGGATCACGCAGCCGGTGATGGTCGGCGTCGCCACAAAAAATCGCACCGAGCCATCCTCCATCTGCCTTGTACTGGTCAGGACCGTCTCGCCGTTTGTCGCCGCCTGCACGCATTCGTCCTTAAACAGGTCGCTGTCCGCCAGGAATTGGCTGGTTTTCGTCACTTGCTGCTTAGTAATAATGGCCGCGTCTGTAAAACCGTAATTTGCAAGCGCCTTTTTTACCTGTATAAACGCGGACATCTCTCCGTCTGTCAGCGCCGCATTATAGATCCTTGCCATGGACTCGGCATTGGCTTTTATGTTTTCGATTTTGCAGGAGAACGCGGTTTCCGCCATCTGACTCATGGAGCCCATGTCCTCGCGGACGTTTCCTTTGATGGCATATGTACTGGAAATAATCCCCGCCGCCACAGTCAGGACCATGGTGGCAACAAAAATGGACGTCACCGCAAAAATCATCTGCCTGCGCAACGTCGTCGTTTTTCCCCCTCTGCTCTTGCGGGTTTCTTTCAAAGTATTGGCTTCCTTTTGCTTTTTCATGCGTTTTTTCATTTGTTTCTTCCTCCCACTGGCGAACTTTCCATATGCCGTGGCCAAGGCATGCTGGATATGTGCCATTATACAAATTGTCGGCACAAGTGCACAAAAGGTTAAGTGGCTTCTGTCGATTTTTGCAAAAAAACGTCATGCTCGCTCTGCGGCGTCATGCTCAGTAATCCGTCCCGTTTTCCGGCTTCCGCTTCTCCCGGCGGCGATATTCGTCCCTGAATTTGGCAAGCTCCTCCGCGTCCCGGTCGTCCAGCCCGTGAAGGCCGCTAAGTCCCTCCATGTGGTGCGTCAACTCATGGGAGAGCGTGGTCCAAAGCTCGTCGGTCCAATCCTCCGGCCTCCAGTTCTCCTTTTTCGCCAGAGCGGCAAAGGAGCCGTAATAGAGGTTGATATACTTTCCCAGACAGTCGTCGCAGAATTCGCCCATGACATACATTTCGCCGCTGGGAAAGTCCGGGTCCTCCACGGCGTCCTCCAGCAGGTTCACTCCTCCGTTGAGTCCGCGGAACAACGCCTTGGGAAACTGCTCCGCGATGTCGTCCAGTGCGTCCCCCACTTCGTCAAAGGTCAGCATCTTCACGGAAAAACCGCCTCCTGTCCGTCACTTTGCCTGCTTCATGGAGAGAGATATCCGTTTTTTCTTCTCGTCCACTTCCAGTACGATCACCTTCACCACATCCCCGACGGACACAGCCTCAGAGGGGTGCCTGATAAACCGGTCGCACACTTGGGAAACGTGTACCAGCCCGTCCTGATGGACGCCGATATCCACAAACACTCCGAAATCTATGACGTTGCGCACCGTGCCGGTGAGGACCATGCCGGGCCGCAGGTCCTTCATCTCCATCACGTCGGTTCTGAGAACCGGCTTTGGCAGCTCGTCCCGGGGGTCCCGGCCCGGTTTTTGCAGCTCCGCCGCCACGTCCAAAAGTGTGGGTACGCCCACGCCGCACTCCGCCGCAGCCTTTTCCTCACCATAGGTCCTCAGACGGTCCGGGAGGCCCTGAAGCTTTCCGGACTTCACGTCGGCCATGGTATAGCCGGTCAGCTCCAGCAGTTTTTCCGCCGCAGCATAGCTCTCCGGGTGGACGGCGGTGTTGTCCAGCACGTTGGCGCTCTCCGGCACGCGCAAAAAGCCCGCACACTGCTCAAAGGCCTTGGGTCCCAGCTTCGGCACCTTCAAAATCTGCTTACGGGCGGTAAACGCGCCGTTTTCTTCCCGATATTTTACCACGTTTTTCGCGGTGGAACCGCTCAGCCCCGCCACATAACCCAAAAGGGACGGCGACGCCGTGTTCACGTCCACGCCCACGGCGTTGACGCAATCCTCCACCACGCCGCCCAGAGCCTCGTCCAGACGCTTTTGCGGGCAGTCATGCTGATACTGCCCCACGCCGATGGCCTTGGGGTCAATCTTCACCAGCTCCGCCAGCGGGTCCTGCAGCCGCCGGGCGATGGACACGGCGGAGCGCAGGTTCACGTCGTACTGCGGAAATTCCTCCGCCGCCAGCTTGGATGCCGAATACACCGAGGCTCCCGCCTCGGAGACGATCATATAGCTGAGCTTCCGGCCCATAGTCCCAAGCTTTTGAATCAGCTCCACAGCCATCTGTTCCGTCTCCCGGCTGGCGGTGCCGTTGCCGATGGCAATGTGCTCCACATTATGGCTCACCGCCATACCCGCCAGCTTGTTGATGGCCTCGTTTTTCTGCCGCTCGCCATAGGTAGGATAAACCACGGCGGTGTCCAGCACCTTTCCGGTCCCGTCCACCACCGCCACTTTACAGCCGTTGCGGTAACCGGGGTCCAGGCCCATGGTGACTTTGCCCTTCACCGGCGGCTGCATTAAAAGCGGCTTCAGGTTCAGAGCGAACTGGCCAATGGCCCCCTCGCTGGCGCTTTCGGTCATCAGATTGCGGATCTCCCGATCCAGCGAGGGAAACAGCAGCCGATCCCAGGCGTCATCCGCCGCCGCCCGCACAAAGGCGTTGGCCGCGGAACCGGGACGCAGCACCTGACGGCGCAGCGTCACCAGCGCCGCCTCCCGGTCCAGCTCAAGGCTGACCTTCAGTTTCCCTTCCCGCTCACCCCGGTTGATCGCCAGAATCTGATGGCCCTGCATCCGGGAAACGGGCTGAGTAAAATCATAGTACAGGCGGTAAACCGTGTCCTCATCGGTAGCCGCTTCGCTGCGCAGCTTCGCCTGCCGCAGCAGAAAGCCCCTCAGACCTTTGCGCACCTCCGCGTCGTCGCTGACAGTCTCCGCCACGATGTCCGATGCGCCCGCCAAAGCATCCTCCGCCGTCTCCACGCCCTTTTCCGCGTCGACGTACTTCGCCGCCTCCTTCAGCGGGTCCGGGCAGTCCTGTTCTTGGGCGTACAGTAAAAGTGCCAGCGGCTCCAAGCCCTTTTCCTTTGCGATGGTAGCCCGGGTCCGGCGCTTTTGCTTATAGGGCCTGTACAGGTCCTCTACCTCCGCAAGCGTCTTTGCGCCGTCAATGGCGGCGGCCAGTTCCTCTGTCAGCTTGCCCTGTTCGCAAATCGCGGCTTTCACCGTCTCCCGCCGCTCCTCAAGGCCCCGGAGATAGGCAAGCCGCTCGTCCAGCGTCCGCAGGACCGTGTCGTCCATAGCCCCGTGGAGCTCCTTGCGGTAGCGGGCAATAAAGGGAATGGTATTCCCCTCGTCGATCAGCTTTACCACGTTTTCCACGTACTGCGGATTCTGATTCAGCTCCTCCGCTAAAAGTTGAATGATGGTCTCCATAGAGTTTCCTTTCCTAAATCGATCTCAAACAGGTCGCGTCAAATTTACGGGACGGCTTCCGCGTCCGCCTGTCCCCCGTCCCCACAGGCAAGGCTCTTCTTTCGTGGACGTCCGCGGATCACCGCAAGCTCTCCCGAGGATTACTTATGGTACAGCGCCCCGCTGCTGAATTTCGGCTCGCAGCTCACCCGGATACCCAGCCGCCTCAAAAGCTGCTCGTCCACCGGGGACAGAATCACGGTGAAGTGGGCCTCGCAGCCGCGCAGCTTGGGCAGCTGCTGCTGCGCCAGCTCCGCCAGGGGATTCGTCAGAGCGGAGATCGTCAGAGCCAAAAGTACCTCGTCCGTGTGGAGGCGGGGATTTTTGTGGCTGAGATACTCCGTTTTCAGGCGGCAGACCGGCTCCAGCACCTGCGCGGAGATCAGCTCGAACTGGTCGCCGATCCCGCCCATGGCCTTCAGTGCGTTCAGCAGCAGCGCCGACGCCGCCCCCAGCGTGGCGGAGGTCTTGCCGGTGACGATACGGCCGTCCGGCAGCTCCAAGGCCCCTGCGGGCGCTCCGGTTGCCTCCGCCTTGGCGATGGCCGCTCCCACCGCGGGGCAGACCTCCGGCGTCACGTCCGCCTGGTTCATCAAAAGCTCCAGCTTCCGCACGGTTTCCGCATCTCCCCGCCCCCGGGCCGCGTCCACCCTTGCGGTGTAAAACCGGCGCAAAATCTCCCGCCGGGAGGCCAGACGGCACACCTCGTCGTCCACGATGCAGTTGCCCGCCTGATTCACCCCCATGTCCGTGGGGGATTTATAGGGAGAGGATCCCTGAATCTTTCGGAAGATGGCATCCAGGACCGGGAATATCTCCACGTCCCGGTTATAGTTCACCGCTGTCTTGCCGTGGGCCTCCAGGTGAAACGGGTCGATCATGTTCACATCGGAGAGGTCCGCGGTGGCGGCCTCATAGGCCAGATTCACCGGGTGCTTCAGCGGCAGGTTCCAGATGGGAAATGTCTCAAACTTTGCGTATCCCGCCTGAACGCCCCGCTTGTGCTCATGGTAGAGCTGGCTGAGGCAGGTGGCCATTTTTCCGCTGCCGGGACCGGGAGCCGTCACCACCACCAAAGACCGGCTGGTCTCTATGAAATCGTTCTTGCCCAGTCCTCCGTCGCTGACAATATGCTCCACGTCCGCAGGGTAACCCGCGATGGGATAGTGGCGCCAGCACCGCACGCCCAGCGTCTCCAGCCTCCGGCGGAAGGCCACGGCATTCGCTTGCCCCTCCCAGCGGGTAATGACCACGCTTCCGACATACAGCCCCAGCGCCTGGAAATTGTCGATCAGGCGCAGAACATCCTCGTCGTAGGGGATACCCAGGTCCCCCCGGAGCTTGTTCTTCTCAATGTCTCCCGCCGCAATGGCAATGACAATCTCCACATCGCTTGTCAGCTGCTGGAGCATCCGCACCTTGCTGTCCGGCGCAAAGCCGGGCAGGACTCGGGCGGCATGGTAGTCGTCAAACAGCTTGCCGCCGAACTCCAGATACAGCTTTCCCCCAAAGTCGTCGATCCGGCGGCGGATATGCTCCGACTGGAGCTTTAAATATCTCTCGTTATCAAATCCGATGGTTTTCATAGCGTGCGTTTCCTCCTGCGTATTAAATGATTTACATGAATTTGTATTTTATCACAAATACTGTCTTTTGAAAAGCGCCCACTCCGCTTTTCCGCAGGAAAGCGCGCCGGGACGGTTGACTTCCCGGCGGGGGACGGATACAATTATGAAGATAGGTTGTCCCGTTCGATCAGTCCGCGGGCCGCCGCGGCAATGCGATATCTGTAAAATTGATATCAGTCATTAAAAACGAATCCTTTACTTATGTCCGTTTCACCTGTATAATTAGAAAGGTTGTGGGTCTTCGTCAGAAGAACCCCCGGCCAAGACGAATGAAACTGTTTTTTTGGGAGGCTGGCGCTATGGCTAACTGCGCAATTGTAGGCATCAACTGGGGCGACGAGGGTAAGGGCCGGATGGTGGACCTCATCACCGACCACTACGATGTGGTCATCCGCTATCAGGGCGGCGGCAACGCCGGACATACCGTGGTGAACGAATATGGCAAATTTGCGCTGCACCTGCTGCCCTCCGGCATTTTCCGCAAGGGCGTGGTCAACATTCTGGGCAACGGCGTGGCCGTGGACTGCGAGAGCCTGTGGACGGAGATGGAAGATATCAGGAGCAAGGGCGTGTCCATCACCCCGGAAAACCTGAAGATCAGCGACCGGGCCTCCTTGCTTTTGCCGTGGCACCGCCTGCTGGACGGGCTGGAGGAGCAGCGCCTTGCGGACAAGAAATACGGCTCTACCAAGCAGGGTATCGCTCCTTTTTACTCCGACAAATTTCAAAAAAAGACTGTTCAGGCCGGCGAATTGCTGTATCCGAAGCATTTGGAAGCGCATCTTAAGGACCTTTTGGAGTGGAAAAACCTGACCATTGAAAAGGTCTATGGCGCAAAGCCCTATACCATGGACGATCTGATGGCGTGGGTGGCGGACTACGGTGAAAAGCTCAAGCCCTTTATCTGCGACACCGGCGCGTTCTTGCACAAGGCTCAGGAGGAGGGAAAGAAGTTTCTCTTTGAGGCTCAGCTGGGCTCCCTTCGGGATCTGGACTACGGCATCTACCCCTACACCACCTCCTCCAACGCCATCGCGGCTTACGCCCCCGTGGGCTCCGGCGCGCCCTGGGCGAAGATCGACGAAATCGTGGGGGTTGTAAAGGCCTATTCCTCCTGTGTGGGCGAGGGGCCCTTTACCTGCGAGTGGTTCGGCGAGGAGGCCGAAAAGCTCCGGGAGGCCGGAAACGAATACGGCGCGAAGACAGGTCGTCCGCGCCGGGTGGGTCCCATTGATTTGGTGGCCACAAGATACGGCGTGGAGGTTCAGGGCGCCACCAACATTGCTCTGACGAAGCTGGACGTGCTGAGCTATCTCGATAAAATTCCCGTCTGCACCCACTACGAGCTGGACGGTAAAAAGACCGACGCATTCCCCTTCCCCGCCGTCCTGTCCGACGCAAAGCCGGTGACCGAATACGTGAACGGCTGGAAGTGCGACATCTCCGGCGTGCGCAAGTGGGAAGACCTGCCCCAGGCCGCGCAGGATTACGTGCTGATGGTGGAAAAAGCCATTGGCTGCCACATCGGCTATGTCTCCGTGGGACCGGAGCGGGATTCCATCATCATCCGCTGACGCTTCGCGGGAACCGCGTTTTGCCGCTCCGGCGGCGGAATCCTGCAAGCCCTTTTCGCCTCCGGCGAAAATTCCGCACAACGAAACGGAGGCGCCCATAGGGCGCCTCCTACTTTATTCTGAAAGGTTGACCTTACTATGAGCAAGGATCGCTATGAATCCCCCCTGGCATCGCGGTACGCCTCCGACTATATGCTGCGCCTGTTTTCCCCCGACACCCGCTATCAGACGTGGCGGAAGCTGTGGGTGGAGCTGGCCCGGGCGGAACACGCGCTGGGCCTTCCGGTATCGCAGTCGCAGGTGGACGAGCTGACCGCCCACATCGCCGACATCGACTATGACTGCGCGGCAAAGCGGGAAAAGGAAGTCCGCCACGACGTGATGGCCCACGTATATACCTTCGGACAGGCCGCGCCCTCCGCCGCTGGCATCATCCACCTGGGGGCTACCAGCTGCTACGTCACCGACAACGCCGATCTCATTATCTTCCGGGATGGACTGAAGTACCTCCGGGGCGAGCTTTGTGCGGTCCTGCGGAATCTGGGCCGGTTCGCGGAAGAATACAAAGCCATGCCCACTCTGGGCTACACCCACTATCAGCCCGCTCAGCTGGTGACGGTGGGCAAACGGGCAACGCTTTGGATGCAGGATCTGCTGGCGGACCTTGAGGAGCTGGATTTCGTCCTGGGCCACATGAAATTCTTAGGCTGTCGGGGCACCACGGGCACCGAGGCCAGCTTCATGGACCTTTTCGAGGATATCGAGGGTATGCAGGTCGCTCAGGGTATCCTGACCGTTCGCGGCGGCATGACCTCTCACGC
>JAEWYA010000151.1 GCA_023395775.1 Bacillota bacterium | reverse complement strand
CGGAGACGGAGCGCTGTCCGGAGGTCTGGCCTATGAGGGACTGAACAACGCCGGGGCCTCCAGAGAGCCGCTGATCGTGATTCTGAACGACAACGGCATGTCCATCAACCCCAACGTGGGGGCGGTGAGCCGCCACCTTGGGAAAATCCGCAGCAAGCCCGCCTACTACCACTTCAAGAAATGGTACCGCAGCCTGTTTGGGGCGAGCCCCACACAAAATAAGCTTTATCGGTTTAACCATCGGCTGAAATCCAACCTTAAAAAGGCGCTGTGGCCCGGAAGTACCCTGTTCGAGGACATGGGCTTCACCTACCTCGGCCCCATCGACGGGCACGATCTGGACCGTCTGTGCAATGTGCTGCAATGGGCGAAGGAGCTGCGCTGCCCGGTGGTGGTCCACGTACACACCCTGAAGGGGAAGGGGTACGCTCCCGCAGAGCGGGACCCTGGAAAATTCCACGGCGTGGGACCTTTCGACGTGGAGACCGGCCTTTTGAAAAAGCCGGATGCGGAGAGCTTTTCCTCCGTCTTCGGAAAAACGGCGACCACCTGCGCCGCAGAGGACCCGCGCGTGTGCGCCATCACCGCCGCCATGGCGGACGGAACGGGACTGGCTCCGTTCCAAAAGGAGTTTCCCCGGCGGTTTTTCGACGTTGCCATTGCGGAGGGCCACGGCACGGCTATGGCCGCTGGACTTGCCTCTCAGGGGATGATCCCCGTGTTCGCGGTGTATTCCTCATTTTTACAGCGGAGCTACGACATGCTCATCCATGATGTTGCACTTGAACAGCTCCATGTGGTGCTGGCAGTGGACCGGGCGGGACTGGTGGGCAACGACGGCGAGACCCACCACGGGGTTTTCGATGCGCTGTTCCTGCCTACTATACCCGGCATGACGGTTTACTGCCCCGCCAGCTTCGCAGAGCTGCGGCGGATGCTGAGGGACGCGGTTTTTCAGTGCGCCGGCCCGGTGGCCGTCCGGTACCCCAGAGGCGGCGAGGGCCGCTACCGGGGAGACGGCGGGACGGACGCCGCCGTGCGGCTGCGAGACGGAGACGATGTGACCATCCTGACCTACGGCGTGCTGATCAATCAGGCGCTGGACGCTGCGGAGGCGATGGAAAAGCAGGGCGTACACGCGGGTGTTGTCAAGCTGAACCGCATTGCGCCCTTGAACTATGAGGATCTTGCGCCCGTACTCTCCGGCTGTGTCTGTATGGCCGCGGTGGAAGACTGCTGCGGCTCCGGCTGCGTGGGGCAGCGGGTGGGGGGCATTCTGGCCGCCCGGGGCGACGCGCCAAAGCAGATTATCTTTAAAAACTTGGGCGGCAGCTTTATTCCGGCGGGGTCTGTCGGAGAGCTGGAGCACAGCCTGGGTCTGGACGCCGAAGGCATCGCAAAGTCCATTTTGGAGAGAATTCGGTGAGGACGCCGCACTCTTTCAGTCGGAAGAGCACAGGGAGGATTACCATGAGTGAAAAAAAACGGCTGGACGTGCTGCTGGTGGAGCGCGGCTTGCAGGAGAGCAGGCAAAAGGCGCAGGCCACCATTATGAGCGGTCTGGTGTTTGTAAAGGGTCAGCGGGCGGATAAGCCCGGCACCGCCTATCCTTCCGACGCGGAGATCGAGGTGCGGGGAAACGCGCTGGCCTATGTGAGCCGGGGCGGATTGAAGCTTGAGAAAGCCATGTCGGTCTTTCCCATCGACCTGAACGGCACGGTCTGCGGCGATATCGGCGCCTCCACCGGCGGATTTACCGACTGTATGCTCCAAAATGGCGCGGTGAAGGTCTATGCCGTGGATGTGGGCTATGGACAGCTGGCATGGAAGCTGCGGTCCGACGAGCGGGTTATGTGCCTGGAACGGACCAATGCCAGGTATCTCACCCATGAACAGGTGCCGGACGAGCTGGACTTTGCCAGCGTGGATGTGAGCTTCATCTCATTGAAGCTGATTCTGCCGTCCCTGCGGGGGTTGTTGAAGCAGTCGGGCCGCGCGGTCTGTCTGGTAAAGCCCCAATTTGAGGCGGGCAGGGAAAAAGTCGGGAAAAAGGGCGTTGTGCGCGACCCGGCGGTCCATCAGGAGGTGT
Source organism: Bacillota bacterium (assembly GCA_023395775.1). Taxonomy (GTDB): domain Bacteria; phylum Bacillota; class Clostridia; order Oscillospirales; family Oscillospiraceae; genus Oscillibacter. Next base: position 2,226 of record JAEWYA010000151.1, on the reverse strand, counting down.
TGGAGCACTTCCTGATACATGCAAAGGAATCTGGCTTTACAGTGGTTGGCTTGACTTATTCTCCTATTCGTGGTCCTGAGGGGAACATTGAGTATCTGGGATTTTTGCAATGCGGCGCGTCGGAGGAAGAGACAGTCTTTGATCTGCGTGCGCTGGTGGATGAGTCACACGAGGTTCTGCCGGAGCGGGGAGGCACGGAAGCATGAAAGAAGGAAAAAAAATTATTTTCTGCCCCAATCCCAGCCGGGATCGGGACATGACCGCCACAAAATCCGCCCAGTCCATTCTGCACGGATGCGGTTTTCGGACAGTGGTATGCTCTCCCTTCAAGGACCAACGGGAGGGGACCTTTGCCGATCTGGAGGTGCATCCGCTGACGCAGGAGCTGCGTTCGGCGGACCTGATGATTACCTTTGGCGGGGACGGTACGATTCTACACCTCGCCAAGCTGGCGGCGCTGAACAAGGTCCCGGTGCTGGGCGTCAACACAGGCAGTCTGGGGTTCATCGCGGAGTTAGAGCTGGGGGAGCTGGAAACACTGCGGCGGCTTGAAACGTGGGATTTTGAAATGGAGAGCCGTATGATGCTGGACGTATCCGTCCTGCGGGACGGGCGACCCATTTACACAAATCTCGGGCTGAACGACGCGGTGATAAGAGAAGGCCCCATTTCCCATGTGATTCATCTGCGCATTGAGTCCGACGGCCACCATCTGGCGGATATCGCGGGAGACGGTGTCATCATCGCAACCCCCACCGGGTCCACGGCCTACTCCCTCTCCGCCGGAGGACCTGTGGTGGAGCCGGAGGCCGAGGCCATGGTGGTCTGCCCGATTTGTACGCATAACATGCGATTTTCTTCGTATGTTCTCTCGCCCGGGCATATGCTGTCCATTCGTACGGAGCGAAATGGCCGCAAGCCGGTGTATTTGTTCGTGGACGAGAGCCGGGGCTTTTCTCTCCACGCGGAGGACGAGGTGCAGGTGCGCCGGTCCAAGTACGCACTGAAGCTGGTGCGGTTGACGGAAAAGAGCTTTTGTGAAATTTTTGCAAAAAAAATGTTGCCGGGAGGACAGGAAAATGAAAAATGAGCGGCAAATGATGATTTTGGAAATCATTGGGCAGGAGAATATCGAGACGCAGGAGCAACTTTTGACCCGGTTACAGGAGCGGGGTGTCTCCAGTACACAGGCTACCATTTCCCGGGACATCAAGCAGATGCACCTCATCAAGGAGCCGGTGGGCCGGGGAGTGTATAAATATTCTGTTTCCGGAAATCGGACACGGCTGAATTTTGCGGAGAAGCTGCGCACCATCTTCCGGGAGAGCATCACCAGTATCGAAAGTGCGCAGAACATCGTGGTGGTGAAGACCATGCCGGGACTGGCCAGTGCCGCTTGCGCCGCGCTGGATGACATGGACCTGAATTATATGATGGGGAGCCTTGCGGGGGACGACACGGCATTTCTGGTGATGAAGGATACAGCCTCGGCGGAGACGTTCTGCTCTGAAATTCAGGAAATGATTAACGCGTAAGAGCGAATATTCATACAGAGAGAAGAGGAAGGGAGCCATGCTGGAACTGCTGCACATTGAAAATATTGCGGTCATCGAGCAGGCGGACATTCAGTTTCGCCCGGGCTTCAACGCACTCACCGGTGAGACGGGCGCGGGCAAATCCATTGTGATCGACGCCATGGGCGCGGTGCTGGGGGGCAGGACCTCCCGGGATCTGATCCGCACCGGCAGCAAGAAGGCGGTGGTCAGCGCGGAGTTCTCCGGCGTAGCGGGAGATTTGCCCGGTCTTGCGGAGAGCGGCGCGGAACCGGATGAGGACGGCCTTTTGATGATCCAGCGGGAGATCGACATGGACGGCAAAAACCTTTGCCGCATCAACGGCCGGCCGGTTACGGTATCCCAACTGCGCGCGCTGGGGGCGAACCTCTTGAACATCCACGGCCAGCACGACGGACAGCAGCTTTTGGACGAGGAGCAGCACGGCGCGTATCTGGACCGCTTTGGGCGGCTGGAAAATGCGCTGGGCGAGTACTGCGGGGCCTATGATGCCATGGCGGAGCTGCGCCGGAGGATGAACGCCCTCCGGATGGACGAGACCGAAAAGGCTCGGAAGGTGGACAGCCTGCGCTTTCAGATCGAGGAGTTGGAGCGGGCGGAGCTGCGCCCCGGCGAGGAGGAGGAGCTGCTGGAGCGGCGGGACCTTCTGCGC
>JAEWYA010000121.1 GCA_023395775.1 Bacillota bacterium | reverse complement strand
CCGTCCGGGGCTGGTTTGCGACGGAGGTGGAGGCGCGTAAAGCTGCCGCTCAGACGGCGGGGCGGTGCTTTGACAACGCGTTCCGCTATCTGGAAGAGACCTTCGGCGATTCGCAGGAGCTGGTGATCTTTGTGACGGAAATCACCGCTGGATACGATACCAGCTGGTTTGTGGAGCACTTTGGCTGCGACGCCTATTTCCGCCATAACAGGGAGCTGCTGTTTGACGACAGCCGCCGCCGCATCCGCGAGGAAATCGCGGCGGAAAGAGCGGGGAAATGAGCATAAGAATACCGGGAGCCTGACGCCGTTAGGCTCCCGGTATGTTACGTGGGCCCCTTAATACGCCTTGTGCAATAAGGAGATTGATTCAGTTTTACAATAGATATAAGTGCTGCGAAAAAATGGTAAATTACTCTTGACAGACTTTGCCCGCACGCCTATAATAAAAATCCCGACCAAACGGTCGGGATTTTAAAATCGCCCCACTTTGCGCGCTGCGCAGAAAAAAGGAGTCCTGATATGAAACGAACCTTAGCGCTGCTTCTGTCTGTTGTGCTGACGCTGGCCGCGGCGCTGCCGGTCATGGCGTACGACCGCGTTCAGACCGCGCCGGAAACGGCTTCATCCGCCGCCGATCCGGGGGCGGGGGCCACATCGTTTGCCTCCTCGGATGCCTCCGCTGCCGCCGGTTCGGAGACGGTCGGGGAGTCCGCTCCGGATGCGCCGGCGTCTGCGGGGCCGGAAGACGCGGCGAAGTCTTCGGATGTGGATGTTTTGACGGCGGACAGCGTACATAACGCCGCCATGACAGCGGCGAACACCGCCGACACGCTGCACTTTGAAAATCTGCGTAAGGCGCTGGAAAAGTATAACTACACGGTGCTCTCCCTTCAGGGACAAATCAAGGATATTTCCAGCGTTACCATCGACCTTGGAGATTCCTACAATGCTCTGATTCAGATGAAAACCGGCGTGGATGATGCACTGGCCTCGATTTCGACTGCGATTGAAAACAATACGGTTCCGGCAGGAATGGATGACGCTTATAGAGCCCTAGATGCTAGCCTTACCGCCCAGTCGAATATGCTATATATTCAGATCATTTCGACCATGACACAGAAGGACAGCATAGGTGATAGCACGGAGTCCACGAAGAACACCCTGAACGACGCCATCAATCAGGTGATCAAGGGCGCGGAGACGCTGTATATCGCCATTGTCACCATGGAGGATGGACTGGACGCCATGAACCGGGGCCTCGAAACGCTGGACCGGGCCGTTGCAATCACCGAAAAGCGGCAGGAGCTGGGCATGGCCTCCGCCTATGACGTGGAGAGTATCCGTCACCAGCGCAGCCAGCTTCAAAGTCAGATGGAGTCCCTGAAATTCCAGATTTCCTCCAACAAGGTCACCTTGGAGGGTATGTGCAACATGGAGTTCAACGGCTCCGTAAAGCTGGGCGCGCTGTCTATGCCCACCCAGGCCGAGCTGGACGCCGTGAGCTATGACAAGATGCTGAATACGGCCATGGGACGGAATGTGGACGTGGCAAACGCCGAGATTTCCTATAACACCAAATCCAGCGGCGCCAACAAGAATGCACTTTCAGGGGCAAAGGAGACCTTTTCCGCAAAGTTCAAGGTGGTGTGTATGACGGTTCCGGAGGATTCCCGCCTGGTGACTGCGGCGCAGGAAACGGTGGATTTCCAGCAGCGGACTTTTGACATCGCCGCAAAGAAATATGAGCTGGGGATGCTGTCTCATGAGGAGTATCTGTCCGCCAAGAGCGATCTGGACAGCGCGCGGGATGACCTGAAGACCGCTCAGCGAAATTTATTCAGCGCTTATCGCGCCTATGTCAACGCGACCCAGTACGGCCTTGTCTGAGGCTGCTTGAAATAAAGGAGAAAAGCATGAAAAAACAACCTCTTTTCGCGCTGCTGACGGCGGCGCTGTTGATCGGCAACCTGACGGCCTGCGGACAGAGCGGCGATACCTCCTCCGAGCCGGAAGTTCAGGGTACCGCCGTGGAAGTTCAGACAGTGGAAACCGGCGACATCGCCACGGAGAGCACCGTCACCGGCAGTGTTACTGCCAACCGCAACGTGCCGGTGCTGAGCAAAGTGGCCTGCGAAGTAAAAAGCGTGAAGGTCAAGGCCGGCGACACCGTGGCCGCGGGCGATCCGCTGTACACGCTGGACACCTCCGATCTGGAGGATACCTACGGCAGCGCTCTGACCACGTATACCAGCACCCGGGAGCTTCTGGACGAGCAGGTGCGCCAGACCCAGGAGAGCTACACCAACCTTCAGTCCCTCTTTGAGTTGGGCGCGGTGAGTCAGAACCAGCTGGACCAGGCGAAACTTGGCCTGATGCAGGCGGAGAACACCCGGAAGACCACTCTGAATCAGATGGGTCTGGACGACGTATGGGAGGTGATGAACAATCCCACCGCTACCGCGCCCATCTCCGGGACCGTCTCCAGCGTCAGCGTTACCGCCGGGGTCAGCGTGGCCCCCAATACCCCCACGGTGGTGGTATCTGAGATCGGTCGGCCCCAGGTGGTGGTGAACGTGTCCGAGACGCTGCAGCCCTCCATCAGCGTGGGCGACGCGGTGGACGTGTCGATCCCCTCCATCGGCAGCGGGACCGTTCAGGGAACGGTGGCCTCCGTGGCCTCCGCCGTCAGCCAGACCTCCGCCCTATATGAGGTACATATCGATCTTCCCAAGGATCTGAAGGTCTCCATCGGCATGTTTGCCAAGGCCGTCTTCCGCACCGATTCCCGGATAGGCACGGTCCTGATTCCCACGGAGTCCATCCTGACCGGGGAGGATGGGCAGCAGTTCGTCTATATCGCGGACGGCGATACGGCCTATCAGGTGAACATTACTACCGGGCTTGTGGGTGAGACCCAGACGGAGATCACTTCCGGCCTTCACGGCGGAGAGCAGCTGGTGACCCGGGGTCAGAGCTATCTGAGCGACGGCGCGCCCGTCCGCGTCACCAACGCCCCGGCGGACGCCTCCAACGCGGATGCAAGCGATGCGTCCTCTTCTGCCGCTTCCTCCTCGGCGGCTTCTTCTGCCGCCGGAGCGAAGACTTCCGCGGTCTCCTCGGGCGCGGCGTCTGACGGCGCGGAGGGTGCGAAGGGATGAAGATCGTCACATTCTGCATCCGGCACCGGGTAACGACCATCATGGCCTGCATTATGGTGATGATCTTCGGTGTGCTGGGCTTTTCCCAGCTGCCTCTGGCACTGCTGCCGGACATTGAGCTGCCCATGGTGCTGATGTACTCCACCTATCAGGCCGGTCCCCAGGAGGTTGAAAACCTGGTAACCGTTCCGCTGGAAAACGCCTGCGCGTCGGTGGCCGGCATGGATAAGCTCCAGTCTTACTCTGTTGAAAATATGTCCCTGGTGCTGGTGACCTTTGCCGACGGCACCGATCTGGACACTGCTATGACGGACCTGCGGGACAAAATTAACATGGTAAAGAGTACCCTTCCTGACGAGGCGGGCGATCCGGTGATGATGGCCATGGACATGGACGCCATGCCCGTGATGGTCATCGGACTGAAGGGCTCCGATTTGGCATCTCTCCAGTCCATCGCGGACGACACCATTTCCCCGGCGCTGGAGCGTATCGAGGGCGTGGCCTCCGTGGATGTGGAGGGCGGCTTCGAAAATGAGATTGCCGTAGAGACCTACACGGAGAAGCTGGAGGGCTACGGACTGTCCCTGAGCTATATCGCCCAGATCCTGTCGGCGGAAAACGTGGCGATCCCGGCCGGCAGCGTGGACAACGGGCCCAACACCCTCTCCGTTCGGACCGACGGCCAATTTTCCTCCGCCGAAGACGTAGCAAACTGCCTGATCCCTCTGCCCACCGGCGGCAGCGTCCGGCTGGGGGAGGTGGCGAACGTATACCTCAAGCCCCAGGAGCGAAGCACGATCGCACGGGTGGACGGAGAGGACTGCGTGGTCCTGTCCGTCAATAAGCAGTCCGACGTGAACACCGTTACCACTGCCGAGAGCGTGCAGGCGGCCATGGAGGACATCGCGAAGGAGAACCCGTCTTTGAGTTGGTCCGTGCTGATGGACCAGAGCGATTATATCAATCAGTCCGTTGACAGCGCAATCTCGAATATTATTATGGGCGTGCTGCTGGCGGCGCTGGTGCTGTTTCTGTTCCTGCGGGATTGGGGCGCTACGCTGGTCATCTCTGTGTCCATGCCTCTTTGCATCGTGGCGGTGTTCCTTCTGATGAAGGTTCTGAACATCACACTGAACATCATGAGCCTGGGCGGCGTGGCCATGGGCGTCGGTATGATTGTGGATAACTCCATCGTGGTGCTGGAAAATATTTTCCGATACCGATCCGACGGATATGATAATTACTCCGCCTGTACCCAGGGTACCGGCGAGGTGTCCCTCGCCATCGTGGCCTCCACACTGACCACCGTGGCGGTGTTCCTGCCGATGGGTCTGACCGACGGTATTGTGGGCATGATGTTCTATGACTTCTGCCTGACCATCTGCACTTTGATCGGTATGTCCTTGGTGGTGGCGCTGACGATTGTGCCGCTGCTGAGCTACATGCTGCTGGGCCGCAGCCGGAAGGACCTGAAGGGCAACGCCCAGGCCATGGAGGCCGCAAAGAAGGCAAAAAGAGGCCGTCTGACAGATTGGTATGTGAAGAAGCTGGAGTACTTCATCAACCATCGCAAGCGGGCCATGCTGGCCTCGCTGGGTATGATCGTGGTCTTTATCGGCATCATCGCCATCTCCGGCTTTGAGATGATGCCCTCCATGGACCAGAGCAGCGTTAGCGTTACCGTGGGCCTGCCGGTGGGTACCGAGACGGAAGAGGCGCAGCACATCGCCGAACAGGTGGTGAATATTGCCATGGATACCGTTCCGGAGATCAAGGATATCTACTATACCACCGGCGGCGGTACCATGAGCAGCATGACCGGCGACAATTCCACCTCCGTCACGCTGAATCTTGTTCCCATTGGGGACCGCCACCGCTCGGCCGAGGAGATCGGAAATCAGATGCGGGACGATCTCCGGAATATTGCCGGCGCGGATATTTCCGTGTCCTCCGCGGGTATGATGGATATGTCCCAAATGACCGGCAGTCCCATCAATATCACCCTCTCGGGAAATGACTACAATGAGCTGAAGGCTGCCGCGGACGACCTTCTTGGTCAGATATCTGAAATTCCGGACGCGATTAATGTCTCATCCAGTGCCGGCGATCAGGTGCCGGAGGTGGATGTGACGCTGCGGCGCGATGTGGCGGCGCAGTATGGTCTTACCGCCGCGATCATCGGCACTGCCGTCCGCAGCCAGCTCACTGGCTCCACCGCGACCGTTCTGAAGGTCAACGGTGAGGAGATCAACGTGGTAGTCCGGGGCGAGGTGGACGCGGGCAAGAGTCTGGACTCGCTGAGATCCATGCCCATTACCACGCCGATGGGCAGCTCTATCCCACTGAACATGGTGGCGAACGTGGACGTGGTGATGGCGCCCCAGACGATTACCCGTGAGAATCAGAGCCGCACCATCACCATCACAGGCGACAGCCGCACGGATGACACGGTGGGCATCGCCAAATCCGTACAGACGGTGATCGACGGCTATCAGGCTCCGGAAAGCGTCACCGTGGATGTGGCCGGAGAGAACAGCGAAATGATGGACTCCTTCAGAAGCTTGGGGAACGCTCTGATCGTGGCGCTGGGACTTGTGTACTTCGTGCTGGCCTCTCAGTTTGAGTCCTTCCTGATGCCGGTCATCGTCATGATGATTTTGCCGGTGAGCCTGCTGGGGTCCCTGAGCACACAATTTCTCTTTGGCATGAAAATTTCAATTATTTCGTTTGTGAGCGTGATTATGCTGGCGGGCACCGTGGTCAACTCCGCCATTGTGCTGGTGGACTACATCAAGACCCGCCGTCTCCGGGGAGAGGAAAAGAACGAGGCTATTCTCAACGCCTGCCCCCGCCGTGTCCGGCCCGTGATGATGACCATGCTGACCACGGTTTTGGGTCTGCTGCCCATGGCGATTGGCATGGGCGAGGGATCAGAGATGATGAAGCCCATGGCCATCGTCATGATTACCGGTATGCTGCTTTCCACCATCGTGACGCTGCTGTTCACCCCAGTGTATTACAGCATTCTGGACAGCTTCAGCCAGCGCTTTGCTGATAAGCGCGCAGCCAAAAAGAAAAAACCGGCGCTTCAGGGAAAGGAGGAAACCCCTCGTGTCCAAGATCGGTGACCAGCGGCGCGCAGACATTTTGCAGGCCGCGCTGACGGAGTTTTGCCTTCGGGGCATCGATGGGGTTTCCATGTCGGAGATTGCCGCCCGAGCCGGGATTGGAAAATCCACAATCTATGAGTATTTTCCGTCGAAGACGGAGCTATTTGTTGCGTCGTGCAGGGCAAAGGTTCAGCAGATCGGGGAGCAGCTTCAATCCATTTTTATACAGGAGATTCCGTTTTCCACACAGCTGCAGCTTTACGTTGAAATGATGCTGGAACTGGCGCAGGGAATTGATTTCAACGAGGTTCTGCGGATGTTTACCAACGGTTCCCTCGAGGAACTGAAGAAGGTGATGGAGGAACTTGGTGCGGATGTCACCGCCATGGCAGAGCAGGCAATTCGGCGGGCGCAGGCCACTGGGGAGCTGGTCTCCGACCTGGATGTGGGGATCACGGCGGCGTACCTGCTGAGCCTGCCTAATCCGCATCTGCTTTTCCGCCTGCGCCAGCTGGGCAAGAAAGACCCGGTGAAAGCGGTGGTAAAGCTGGCCCTCCGGGGAATCCGGGCCGAAGACTTCCAAAAGGATGCCTGACGCAGGGAAACGGCGCGGTGATTCAAAAATCAACCCCTGTGCCCGAAAGCATACGAAGACTGAAAGCCGGCAGAGCCTTGAAGGCTCTGCCGGCTTTTTTCAGAGGCGACTGAACCGCTTTCTAAAAATCTTTATACAAAAATAACGGAGGAAAGCAAAAGAGGATAATTATATAATGAGACTTCCGCTATAATCATCGAAAAAGGTAGGTGAGAGCAGTGGCAGTTTTGCTGGCAGTCACAGCGCTCGGCATTATCATTCTTGGCTATGTGATGATGCGGCGCATCGACAACTTCATCGCAGACGGCGGATTTGTGGACAGCCGGGAAGGCAGACGAAGAATGGGCGTTTTGATCTTTGGCTCGCATGCCGCTGTCTCCGCCGCGCTCAATGCCGGAATACAGTGTACGGAGCTTACAGAGCCGGTTTTGCCGCAGGATAACGGTTACTATTCCGCGATACTCGTGCTCTCTGAGTATGAGTCCGAAAATCTGGCCCTTTGCAGGGCTGCGCATCAGGAGGACCCGGACATCTGTATCATTGTCCGGTGTGCGGATTCTCGCTTGAAGGAGGTTTACACAAAGCTTGGCGCGTGCCGTATTTTTACTCCTGGCGAACCGGTAGAGACCATGCTGTCTCAGCTTTGGGGGATATTGAAATGAATCTGTTAAAAATGCATCTGATAAAAATAAAAAGCTGGAGCTCCACAAGACTCTTGTCCGTTGGATTTGCTCTGATTATCCTGTTTGGCGGGGTGCTGCTGAGCCTGCCCATTTCCAGCCGCGGCGGAAATGGAATTGGGTTTCTTGACGCCGTGTTTACAGCGGCCTCGGCAACCTGCGTGACCGGGCTGGTCCTTTTTGACACCTTCACGCAGTTTACCGTGTTTGGACAGGTGGTCATTCTGCTTTTGATCCAGGTGGGCGGCCTGGGATTCATGACCGTGGCGATCTTTTTTTCTCTGGCTGTCCATCGACGCATCGGATTGCGTGAACGTTCGCTGCTGGCGGACGGCGTGGGTTCTTTACATCTTGCCGGTATTGTGCGGATGGTGCGCCGCATTTTGATCGGTACGGCGATTTTCGAAGGGCTTGGCACGGTGTTGCTGGCGATTCGATTTATCCCGCGTTTTGGGTTTCTGCGCGGATTATGGGCCGCCTGCTTTCATGCAGTGTCCGCATTTTGCAATGCGGGCTTTGATCTGATGGGAAGACTGCGGCCGTCTTCCTCGCTGATACTGTTTTATGACGACCCGCTGGTTGTGCTGACCATTGCCGCGCTGATCGTGGTGGGCGGTATCGGGTTTGTTGTCTGGAACGATTTTGCCGACTGCGCCTTTCACGTCCGCAGGCTCAATTACCACTCCAAGGTGGTAATCGCCTCCACGCTGGCTCTGATCGCGGCAGGCGCCGCGCTGTTTTTTTTGATGGAACGGGACGCCTCCATGGCGGGCATGGACATGGGCGGGCGGCTGCTGTCGTCGCTGTTCCAGTCGGTCACGCCGAGGACCGCCGGATTCAACACCGTTGACATGGCTTCGCTGAGCGAAGGCGGAAAGGTGCTCACCATGCTGCTCATGTTTATCGGCGCGGCGCCGGGAGGAACGGGCGGCGGTATTAAGATCACCACCTTTGTGGTCATTGCCGCCACGGCGCATGCCTCCTTGAAAAACAGAAATGACACCAATATCGGGCATTACCGCGTCAGCACCGAGACCATTCAACGTGCGTTTTGCAGCGTGACCGTGTATATCGGGATTACACTGATGGGGATTCTGGTGCTTTGTACGCAAGGCATCTCCTTTACCGCCGCCGCTTTTGAATGTCTTTCCGCAATCGGTACGGTAGGGCTTTCCATCGGCGCGACTACCTCGCTGACGGGCCTTTCAAAGCTGATGATCATATTGCTGATGTATGTGGGGCGGTTGGGGAGCCTGACGGTTTTTCTTGCCGTGTCGGACAGAGACACGAAGTCCGGATTCAGATACCCAATTGGAAAAATTTTGATAGGATAACTTTGATAGCAGCGAAAGGACGACGATTGAAATGAGATCGATGCTTGTAATAGGCGCGGGGCGCTTTGGCAGCAATCTTGCCGCCAAGCTCACGGAATTGGGCAACGAGGTGCTTGTGGTGGACATGGACGAGGATGCGATCAATAAGCTGGCGCCTCTGGTCACAAGAGTCCAGGTCGGGGACTGCATGGATGTTGACAGTCTCCGTACGCTGGGCGTCAGGAATTTTGATGTGTGCTTCGTGTGCATCAGCGACAATTTCCAGTCCTCCATGGAGATCACCTCCTTGCTCAAAGAGCTTGGAGCGGCGCACGTCGTATCCAAGACGGATCGGGATATCCACGCGGATCTGCTGAAAAAAATCGGCGCGGATGACGTGGTTTATCCCGAACGGGATATGGCGCGGCGAACCGCGATGCGCTATTCCGCGCATGGAGCCTTTGATTATATTGAGCTGTCCGCGGAGTACGCCATCATGGAAATCTCCGTACCGGCTGCCTGGGTTGGCCGCCGTATCAAGGATCTGGATGTGCGTTCGCGGCACAATGTGAATGTCGTGGGGATCAGAGAGGGAGAAAAAGTAAAGCCTCTTACCAGCGCCGACCATGTTTTCACAACGGAAGAACACCTGATTGTTTCGGGGGAACATAAGGATATTATTCGAATGATGAACCAATAACGGAAAGTGTGGTATACTGTGATGGAAAGGGGGCGGATGCCCGTGACGAAGAACTTTCTGAAAACAGCTGCCACTGTACTGACCGCCACTGCCTGCTCTGTACTCGTGTCGCTGTGCGGGGTTGATAACGAGAGCGTCATCATGGTGTTTTTGCTGGGCGTTCTATTTTGCGCGGTGCTGACCAGCAGCCGGGGCTGGGCGGCTGGGACCGCCTTCTTGTCGGTCATGCTGTTTAATTTCCTGTTTACGGAGCCGCGTTTTACGTTTCAGGTCTACAATACATCCGATCTGATGCTTCTGGTATTTTTCCTTGTTACGGCGATTGTGGCGGGGACTGTTACTTCGCGCCTGCAGACGCAGATGGACCTTGCCGGCCGCAACGAACGCACGGCACAGACCCTGTATCAGATCGCGTCGGGCTTTCTTTCGGCCAGCGGCACGAAAAGCGTCATCAAAAAAGGGGAGGACATGGTACGGGAATACGTCGGAATCGACGGCGTTGTTGCGCTGGGCCCTGAACCGCCCGCCAATGCGCTTGAGTACCCCGTTATGAGTACCTCTGGCATTCAAGGCAAGCTTATTTTGCAGGCGCAGCCGGGAACACAGAAGATACTCGTCATTCAGGCAATCTGCGCGCAGCTCGGTATTGCGCTGGAGCGCGAGGGCCTTGTGGCGGAGCGGGAGGAAATCCGCATGGCTATGGAGCGGGAACGGCAGCGCTCCATGCTGCTGCGCTCCATTGCGCATGACCTCCGAAGCCCGCTCACGGCGCTTTCCGGCTCCGGCAATCTGCTGGCGGATCACTATGATCGGCTCTCAGAGGCGGAACGAAAAAAACTGGCCGGAGACGTCAGCGAAGAAACGGTATGGCTGATCGACCTCGTGGAAAATATATTAAGCATGACGCGGATCAGTGAAAAGCAGCTTGTGCTGCACAAACAGGAGGAGGTTGTCGACGATATCGTGGGCGAGGCCGTGAAGCACACGGAGCGTCTGCTTCGCGGCAGACAGTTCACCGTCAGGCTGCCGGATGAGATCATCACGGCGCCCATGGATGGGAAGCTGATTTCTCAGGTGATCATCAATCTTCTTGAAAATTCTGCCCGCCATACGCCGCCCGACAGCGCAATCACGCTTTCTGTCTCCACAGACGGCGCTCAGGTTTCCGTTTCCGTCGCGGATACGGGCAACGGCGTGTCCGAGAAGATCAAGGCCAACTTATTTGAGCGGTTTGTCACACAGAATGAAGATATCGTGGATGGAAGAATGGGCCTGGGCCTGGGCCTTGCCATCTGCAAAACCATTGTCGAGGCCCACGGCGGAAGCATCCGCTATGCCGACAATCCGCCGCACGGCGCGCTGTTTACCTTTACGCTGCCGATGGAGGAGCAAAATGAGTGATATGAGTACGATCCTTGTCATTGAGGACGACAAGTACATCTCACATTTTATTGACCTGTCGCTCAGTAAGGAGGGGTATCGGGTCGTTATTGCGCAGACGGGAGACGAGGGAATGTTTTTATTCTCGTCATATCATCCGTCCGTTGTTCTCCTTGATCTTGGGCTTCCGGACCGGGACGGCGTGGATCTTCTGCGCGAGCTGCGGACCTTCACCGACGTCCCTGTTTTGGTCGTGTCGGCCCGGGGCCAGGAAGCGGAAAAGATCGCGGCGCTGGATCTGGGGGCCAACGACTATGTGACCAAGCCGTTTCATATGGGGGAGCTGATGGCGCGCATTCGCGTGGCGGAGCGTGCCGCCGCAAAAACAAGCGCCGGAGCCTCGGAGGCGTGTTTTGTATGCGACTGGCTCACGGTCGATTATGAGAAACGCCGGGTTCTGGTGGACGGACAGGAGATCCATCTGACGCCAATTGAATATAAGACCCTTCTTCTGCTGATCGCGAACCGAGGCAAGGTGCTGACGCACAACTATATCATCCGACAGATCTGGGGTTATGAGGGCGGCGACAGCAAAAGCGTCCGCGTTTTCATGGCGAGTCTGCGCCGCAAGCTTGAAAAGGACTCCGCCCATCCCCGTTTTATTTTGACGGAGGTCGGCGTCGGGTATCGCTTTTCGGATATATAGTCCCCGCGACGGGGCTTCAAGGGCACGGTTTATACCGTGCCCTCTTGTATTTTTGTTTTAAGTCAAGCTCCGCGAGGAAGCATATTAAAAGTGCACTGATTTTGCAACTAATCCAGTGGTCAGCGACCGTTCAAAGACCGGACCTAAAAAGATTTGATTTTCTATTGACTCTGACGTAACGTAATGGTGTAAGTTTATTTTGTGGCCCGGAGAACACGGGAAGGGAGGACTTATCATGAGAATCAACGAAGTGGCGAAGCTCACGGGGGTCACTGTGCGGACGCTGCATTATTATGACCAGATCGGTCTGCTGAAGCCCAGCCGGATTACGGAGGCAGGCTATCGTCTTTACGATCAGGAGGCGCTGACAGCGCTGCAGCAGATCCTGTTTTTCCGGGAACTGGACTTTTCACTTCAGGAGATCCGGGAGATTACGGGAAGACCGGGTTATGATCGGCGGGAGGCGCTGGAAAAACACCGGGAGATGCTGCTGAAAAAGAGAGAGCGTATCGAAGGTTTGATCGGTCTGGTGGACAGAACTTTGAAAGGAGAAAATGGCATGAGCTTTCAGGAATTTGACAAAACGGAAATTGAAGAAATGAAGGAGAAGTACGCGGCGGAAGTCCGGGAGCGATGGGGCGGCACTGCGGCTTATCAGGAGGAGCGGGAAAAGACGGCGAAATACGACAAAGATAAGTGGAGCGCCGTCAACGATGAGGGCGCCGCGCTTATGCGGGCATTTGCGGAGCACCGGAACGAAGCACCGGAAAGTGCCGCTGTACAAGAGCTGGTTTGCCAGTGGAAGGATTATATTACAAATAATTTCTATTACTGCACCGACGAGATTTTAGCGGGCCTGGGCGCTATGTACGTGGAAGATCAGCGGTTTACGGAAAACATCGACAAGAACGGTGCGGGGACCGCGGCATTTATGGCAAAGGCCATCGCAATTTATTGCCGCAAATAAGCGAAGAAGGCGTCAAGAAAAGAGAGCCGCCGGGTGGGACGCAATTCTGCCCGGCGGCAATTTGCGCTCATAGGAGGCTTGCGCCGTCGCATAGGATAGCGGGGAGGACGCGCGGCTGCGCGCCCTTGGAATCGGCGGGCCGCTCGCCGTGAAAGCGGCAGATGCGGCGCGTTCCACTGTGTGCCGCGGAGAGGGAGGGCCTTATGCTGACTGCGGCGCTGCTGCTGTTTGCAAACACGTTGCTTTTTTCCTTGCGCCTCAACGGAGGCGGTTCGTTCCCAAAGCCCCTGTCGGTGGAAGAGGAACGGGAATATCTCCAACGCATGGCCGAGGGGGACATGAAAGCGCGGGACGCGCTGATCGAACGGAATCTGCGGCTGGTGGCTCATGTGGTAAAAAAGTACTACTGCGCTCAGAACAATCAGGAGGATCTGCTCTCGATCGGTACGATTGGCCTGATTAAGGGGGTTTCGACGTTTGACGCGTCCAAGGGTGCAAGGCTTGCCACTTACGCGGCGCGGTGCATAGAAAATGAGATTCTGATGTATTTCCGCAGCCAAAAAAAGCTCCAGGGGGATGTATCACTGGCGGACTCGATTGACACGGACAAGGAGGGCAATGCCCTGCAGCTTATGGACGTGGTGGGCGTAAACGACACGATGCTGGACGACATTCAGGACCGTGACGATGCTCTGCGCCTGCGTCGGCTTGTGTCGGAGACGCTGACCCCGCGGGAAGCGGAGATCATTCGGCTGCGATACGGCCTGGGCGGCACAGTTCCCCTGACTCAGCGAGAGGTGGCGGTGTCTTTTGGAATTTCCAGGAGTTATGTATCGCGCCTGGAGACAAAGGCGCTGTCCAAGCTGCGGGAAGCATTTAAGGGTGGGGAAGGTGAAGAGCCGGAGAAAAAAGGCCGCTGATCCCGCTTGGCTGAAATAGGAAGCGGCTTGGAACCGCTTTTTCCCTAAAGTCGCATTATCAATGCGATAAATAATAACTTTGATAATGTGTTACACTTAGCGATACCATTACATACACTACCATTGTAAGGCGGTGCTGGGCTTGAAAGAGAAAAAGCAATTGAACGTTGAAATTGGCGCACGCATTAAAAATGCGAGAGAAAATGCCGGATTAACGCAGGAGCGGTTTTCTGAACTCATTGGAATGGGAACAAAAAGTGTGTCTGCTTTGGAGCGAGGAACGGTAGGCGTGTCCCTGTCCTCTTTGCAGCGAATCTGTCAGGTGCTGTCTATTTCCGGCGATGAGATTCTTTTCGAGAAAGATATAGAGGGAAATGACGTACAAGCACTGGCGGCGCGCCTTGCGCGCCTATCCCCGGAGCAATTTGAAATTACAAGAGAAATCCTGAACAAGCTTTTTGAAGCATTTTCTATTTTGGACTGAAAGGAACTTTTATGAAAAACATGAAATCACTGGAGAGTGTGGCAAACCGGGAGGTTTGCGACAGGTAATCTCCGCATTCCTCCCAAAAGGAACTCATTTACTTTTAGGAGGATCAAAAATATGAACCGCGAAAACAAGCGGAAGCAATACGAAAAAAATTATTATAAAACTCATGCCTGTACCGACAGCTTTACCTGTAAAGTTTGCGGGCGGCTTGTCGTCCCCGCCGGGGCCGGAAGCGAACATCGCAACCACTGTCCCAATTGCCTTGCAAGCCTTCATGTGGATACAGAGCCCGGCGACCGGGCCTCCGACTGCGGTGGGATCATGGAGCCCGTGGCGGTCTGGGTGCGCAAGGGCGGCGAGTGGGCGATCATCCACCGCTGCCGCCGGTGCGGGGTGCTCTCGTCCAACCGCGTGGCGGCGGACGACAATCCCATGAAGCTCATGAGCATCGCCATGAAGCCTTTGAGCACACCTCCTTTCCCGCTGGAGCGCATCGGGGAGATGACCGCGCTTATGGGCGGGGCTGGCAGTTTGATCTAATAATGGCGCGGCGTTAATCCTGCTTGCCGCCGCAGCGCGCTTTGACCGTGGTTATACGGATATGTAAAAGAGAGGTGGTATGCGGTGAAGCGCTGCATTGCCCTGACCGGAATCGTTTGAAAAATATAATTCAAGGAGAATTCAACATGACGATTCCGGAGAAAACAATTTATCCCCGCGCAGGAGATCAGCAAACCGTTTACTTGAAAAGCGTCGTCACCGGCCCCAACATAACGGTTGGCGATTATACGATGTATAACGATTTTGAAAAGGATCCCACACAGTTTGAAAAGAACAACGTTCTGTATCACTATCCCGTCAACCACGATAAGCTGGTGATCGGGAAGTTCTGTTCCATCGCCTGCGGCGCGAAGTTCATCTTCAACAGCGCAAATCACACGCTGTCGTCTTTGTCCACCTACCCCTTTCCAATTTTCTTTGAGGAGTGGGGTCTGGATATAAAGGATGTAGCGTCCGCGTGGGACAACAAAGGCGATATCGTTATCGGAAGTGACGTCTGGATCGGCTACGAGGCGGTTATTCTGGCCGGCGTCACCATCGGCGACGGCGCAATCATCGGAGCGCGCGCCGTGGTGACAAAGGATGTTCCGTCATACACGATCGTAGGCGGGGCGCCCGCCAGGCCCATTCGGAAGCGGTTTTCGGAGGAGATTGTCTCCGCCCTGCTGGAGCTGCGCTGGTGGGACTGGCCGAGAGAAAAGATCAGGGAGAATATCCAGGCAATTCAATCAGGCTGTGTCGGACAGCTCAATTAATCTTAAGAGGGAAACCGCAGAGAACGTCAATGTCCTCCGCGGTTTCCCTCACAGCCCTCACCCTCGCATTTCTCCACTCATATTTTGGCTGGAGTGCTATATAATGCCCACTGAATAATTGAAAACTTCTTGCAGCACAAGACTTTGATGCCCATTTATGATATAATATGTGTAAGAAAAAAGGGCCAGATATGGACAAAAGCTTGCACATGGAGAGATGGGT
>JAEWYA010000128.1 GCA_023395775.1 Bacillota bacterium | reverse complement strand
GCCATGGCTTTCAGCGGGGCAACATCTTGACGCTCGACGGAAAAAGCATTTTTAATGGTACCGACTACTCCGATCGGGAGTATTTTCAGCAGGCGAAGACCGGAAAAGCGTGGGTTTCCGATCCGCTGGTCAGCAAGGATACCGGCGAGATGACCATCGTTATCGCCGCCCCCATCTGGAAGGACGGCGTGCCCAACAGCACGGTGGTGGGTGTGGTGTATTTCGTCCCTGAGGAGACGTTCCTCAACGATATTGTGACTGAAATTCATGTCAGCGAGAACGGTGGCGCCTATATGCTGAACAAGAACGGCACCACCATTGCTCATAAAAACATGGACACCGTGAAAAATCAGGAGAATACCGCTGAGGACGCCAAGACGGATTCCTCTCTGGCCGCTCTGGCCGCGCTTGAGAAAAAAATGGCGAACGGCGAATCCGGCTTTGGACAGTATAGCTATAACGGCGTGACCAAGTTCCTGTCTTACGCCCCCATTGAAGGAACCGACGGCTGGAGCATCGGCGTCAACGCGCCGGTGAGTGACTTCATGGGTTCCACCTATCAGGGAATCCTCATCACCGTGATTCTGATTGCGGTGACAATTATAACGGCTATCATGATTGCCATCCGGGTTGCCAAGCGTATCGGCGACCCCGTGGCGAAGTGCACTGCCCGGCTGGAGCTGTTGGCGCAGGGCGATTTGAAGTCGCCGGTGCCGGAGGTCCGCAGCAGAAACGAGACAAAGCGGCTGGCGGAGACCACGGCTTCGATGACCCGTACGATCTCCGGCATCATCGGAGATCTGGGGCAGGGGCTGGAGGCCATTGCCCAGGGCGATTTTACCGTCACCAGCACGAACCAGGAACTATATCAGGGCGACTATACCGCGCTGCTGGCCTCCATTAAAGAGTTGATTGTACGCCAAAACGGAACTATGCGCCAGATTGGCCTGTCTGCCGAACAGGTGGCTGCGGGCAGCGAGCAAGTGTCTGCCGGTGCGCAGGCCCTGAGTCAGGGAGCCACGGAGCAGGCTTCGTCTGTTGAGGAGCTGGCCGCCACCATCTCGGAGATCTCCGACCAGATCGGAGAAACCTCTAAGAATGCGGGGGAGGCCAGGCAGAAGGTCGACGAGGCTGGCGCCATGATGGTTCAGTGCGACAGGCAGATGAAGGAAATGGTTGCCGCCATGGGCGAGATCAGCGAGAACTCCCAGCAGATCGGCCGCATCATCAAGACCATCGAAGACATCGCATTTCAGACGAACATTCTGGCTCTGAATGCCGCCGTGGAGGCTGCGAGAGCCGGAGAGGCCGGAAAGGGCTTTGCCGTGGTGGCGGACGAGGTACGGAATCTGGCCGGAAAATCCGCCGCCGCGTCCAAGGATACCTCCGCTTTGATTGAGGCTGCGGTGCAGTCTGTGGAAAGGGGCGCGGGCATTGCCAATACCACCGCTGCGACCATGGACACTGTGGCGGAGAACTCCAAAGCCACGGCGAAGATGGTGGAAAAGATCGCGGAGGCTGCCCAGCAGCAGGCTGTTTCCATCGCTCAGGTTTCTCAGGGTATCGATCAGATCTCCAGTGTGGTGCAGACAAATTCCGCCACCGCAGAGGAGAGCGCCGCATCCAGCGAGGAGATGTCGGCGCAGGCGCAGACGCTGAAGGATCTGGTGGGCCAATTTAAGCTGAAAGAGGATAGGCCGGCTTCTGTGGAGGCGGTTTCCAAGACTTCCGCGGAGATTCCGGCAAGGACGGCAAAGATTTCGACGGGGACTTCAACAGCACCTTCGGAAAAGGCTTCGACGGAGACTTCCGTAAGGACTCCGGCTTCTTTCTCGGGAAAGTATTGATAAGCTCAAAATAGTTTGCGTCAACGGCCTGCCGAATGTATTCGGCAGGCCGTTTTATTGGAATCAGGCGTTGGCTGTTATAGAATGTTGTACAGCGTGGACATGGTAAGGTAGAGCTGAGAGAAGGGACGCATAACGTTCCAGATACCCGCGCCCTGAAAGCCGTATTCCTGAATGAGCCGAAGGCGGGCGGCGAGACTGCGGGCGTCGTCAAACCAGACCTCGTGGACCGTTCCGCCGGAATCCGTATAATGGAAAAAGGGAGCCTGGGCCGTCTCGTCATACTGGATGGCGACGCCATGCTGGATGGCAAGCTCAATGGCCCGCTGATTTGAGATGGACTGAGCCTTTGTCTCCCCCTGCACAAAGGGAAGGGGCCAGTCGTAGCCGTAATTTGAAAGGCCCAGAAAAATCTTTTTTGCCGGGATTTCCGTGACGGCGTAGTCCAGCACTGCCCGGACCTGAGGCATAGGGGAGACCGCCATGGGCGGGCCGTAAGTATAGCCCCATTCATAGGTCATGAGAAGGACGGCGTCCACGGAGGAGGAAATGGCGGCATAGTTGTGGGCCTCATAGAGAAGGCCTTGCTGAGTAGAGGAGGTTTTGGGAGCCAGGGCTGCCCAGACGAAGTAGCCCTGAGCGCCGAAGACGCGGTGGAGA
>JAEWYA010000033.1 GCA_023395775.1 Bacillota bacterium | reverse complement strand
TACCCAGCCGGCCAAGGGGTGTCTGTGCGGCCAGACCATCCATCGTCTCCCGGCCCAGAGATCGGACCATGTCCGTGTCGATACAGCCGGGGGCCACTGCGTTCACCCGAATATGGGACGGCGCCAGCTCCCGCGCCAGAGAACGGGTCATGCCCACCACAGCAGCCTTTGTACAGGCGTAGGTCACCTCGCAGGAAGCACCGCGCAGGCCCCAGATCGAGGAGATGTTGACAATGCTGCCCCGTTTCTCATGCAGCATGTAAGGCAGCGCAGAACGTATCGCGTTGCGCATTCCGCCAACGTTCACGGCAAAGGCCCGGTTCCACGTTTCGTCGTCCACGTCCTGAAACAGCCCGCCGGGGGGAGCGATTCCGGCGTTGTTCACCAGCACCTCCACCGGTCCCAGCGCGGCCTCTATCCCGCGAAACATAGCCTTCACCGCCTCCGGCTCCGCCGTGTCCGCCTGAAACGCGGCGACGTTGTGCCCCGCCTGCCGCAGCTCTACCACCAATTCCTCCGCAGCGGCGCGGCTTTGATGGTAGTTGACGGCGACATCGCACCCCTGTTCCGCCAGCTTTCGGACGATCGCCCTCCCAATTCCCCGGCCTCCGCCGGTAACCAGCGCCACTTTTCTCATTCATTTGCTCCTTTTCCCCGCCCATCTGATAGCCGGGTCTGCTTTTCGTTGGTATTATTATAATGCTTTTTTCGGAGACTGCAACCAGCCTTCCTCACATTATCCGCCCAGAATATCTGATAAATTTTGCTTCACCCTGCTCTATGCGCAGGCGTCCGGAGTCGGGGCCAGCGAAATACGGCGCACCGCCCAAGCGCCAAGGTTTCCAAAGATGTTGCGCTTTTGAATTGACAGCGGAGTGGAAAACAGGTACAATAGCATTTGGTTCGATTTCTGCCTGTCCCCCTTGCGGCCGGTTGGGTATGCGTTGTTCTCCAAGGACAAAAAGTCTCCGCCGCTTGGTGGAATATCTCAGGTACTAAAGTTTATACGTCTCCGTAGCTCAGCTGGATAGAGCGTTCGCCTCCTAAGCGAAAGGCCGGCAGTTCAAATCTGCCCGGGGACGCCAATAAAAAAAACGCCGGAAAGCCTAATTTGAGGCTTTCCGGTGCTTTTCATTATAGATCGTATCCGGATGTCCCCTGCCGGCCATCCCTTTTACTTCTTTCTCAGAAATCCGCGCTTCCCACCGTGCGGGGATGGGGCAGCACGTCCCGGATGTTGCTCACGCCCGTGAGATACATCACCATCCGCTCAAATCCAAGGCCGAAGCCCGCGTGCTTGCAGGAACCGTACCGCCGAAGGTCACAGTACCACCAGTAATCCTTCGGGTCCATGCCCAGCTCCCTGATGCGGCCCTCCAACAGCTCCAGCCGCTCTTCGCGCTGGCTGCCGCCGATAATCTCGCCGATCCCGGGAACCAGGCAGTCCGCTGCGGCGACGGTCTTTCCGTCGTCGTTCATGCGCATATAGAACGCCTTGATCTCCTTGGGATAGTCCGTGACAAAAACGGGCTTCTTGAACACCTGCTCCGTCAGGAATCGCTCGTGTTCCGTCTGAAGGTCAGTCCCCCACTCCACCTGATAGTCAAACCGGTCGTTGTGCTGCTTCAGGATCTCCACGGCCTCGGTGTAGCTCACCCGGCCAAAGTCGGAGGATGCCACATGCTCCAGGCGCTCCTTCAGGCCCTTGTCCACAAAGCTGTTGAAAAAGTCCATCTCATCGGGGCAGCGTTCCATGGTGCGCTTGATGACGAACTTGATCATGGCCTCCGCCACGTCCATATCGCCTTTGAGGTCGGTAAAGGCCATCTCCGGCTCGATCATCCAGAACTCGGCGGCGTGGCGCTGGGTGTTGGAGTTCTCCGCCCGGAAAGTCGGGCCAAAGGTGTACACATCGCCGAAAGCCATGGCAAAGTTCTCCGCGTTCAGCTGGCCAGAAACCGTCAGATTCGCGGGCTTTCCGAAAAAGTCCTGGGAATAGTCCACCCTGCCGTCCTCGGTGCGGGGCGGATTTTCCACATCCAGCGTGGTGACCCGGAACATCTCGCCGGCGCCTTCACAGTCGCTGGCGGTGATAATGGGGGTATGCACATAGACGAAACCCTGGCTCTGGAAAAACTCATGGATGGCATAGGCCGCGACGCTCCGCACCCGGAAGGTGGCGGAAAACAAATTCGTCCGGGGCCGCAGGTGCTGAATCGTGCGGAGGAACTCCGCGCTATGGCGCTTTTTCTGAAGGGGATAATCGGGGGTGGAGGTCCCCTCCACCTCGACCTTCGCGGCCTTCAGCTCCAGCGGCTGCTTGGCGTCGGGAGTCAGTACCACCGTGCCGGTGACCAACAGCGCCGCGCCTACGTTCTGAGATACGATCCCGGCATAGTTCGCCAGAGCGTTCGCATCCAAAACCACCTGCAAATTCTTGAAGCAGGAGCCGTCGTTCAGCTCCACGAAGCCGAAATTCTTCATGTCCCGGATGGTGCGGGCCCAGCCGCCCACGGTGACTTCCCTGCCGGAATAGACTTCGCTGTCGGCGAAAATCGCCGCGATTTTTGTCATACTCATCTTTCGTTCACCTGTTTATTTGTTTTTGGCACAATCATGCAGCGCACAATATGGTTTATTATATTCGTTCTTTTGCCGCTTTACAAGAGGAACCGTCCCTTTTTCGGGTCAAATCACCTGGAACAGATAAAATTTTAGATAGCTTGTCTCCTCCACGCCCCACAAGATGGGGTGGTCCGGCGCCTGCTGCCTTGCCTCAATCTGCCGCAGTTGGACCCCCGCGTCGTGAGCGGCGCTTTGCAGCATGGCGGCAAACTTTTCCTCCGTCGCAAAGTGGGAACAGGAACAGGTAGCCAGATACCCGCCCCGGGGCAGCAGCTTCATGGCCCGATAGTTGATCTCTTTATAGCCGGTGATGGCATTGGCCACCGTGGCGCGGGATTTCGTGAACGCCGGCGGGTCCAGGATTATAAAATCGTATTTCCGTGGCTGCTTTTCGAGCTCCGGCAGCAGGTCAAACACGTTGGCGCAGACACACTCCACCGTGCTTTCAAGACCGTTGCGGCGGACGTTGTCCCTCGCCAGCTCCACCGCCGACTCGGACACGTCCACGGCGGTCACATGAGCCGCGCCGCCCATGGCGGCGTTCAGAGCGAAGGAGCCGGTATGGGTGAAGCAGTCCAGCAC
>JAEWYA010000010.1 GCA_023395775.1 Bacillota bacterium | reverse complement strand
CTTCTGGACGTTGTTCACGACGAACACCGCGCCACCCAGTAAGATCGTGCCATGGTCGGCCACCTGACCGCCCATCTCCGCGTAAAACGGCGTCTTGTCCAGCACGATGACGCCCTCCGCGCCTTTGACCATGGCGTCCCGCAGCTCCTCATCCACCACGATGGCCAGCACCCTGCCCTCGTCCTTGCTGTGATCGTAACCGGTGAATGAGGTGGGCGTGGCGTCAAGGCCCAGATCGATTCCGGCCCAGGCTACGTCGCCCAAGGCTTCCCGGGCCTTTCTGGCCCGGACGCGCTGCTGCTCCATCAGCTCGTCGAATCCGGCCCTGTCCACGCTCATGCCCTCTTCCTCCAGCATCTCCACCGTCTGATCGATGGGGAAACCGTAGGTATCGTAAAGCTTGAACGCATCCGCGCCGGAGAACACAGTCTCCCGCTTCTCCTTGTGAGCCGCCAGAAGGTCCGTATAAATGCCCATGCCCGCATCCAGCGTCTTGAGGAAGTTCTCCTCCTCCGTCCGAACCACCTTGGTGATATAGGCCTCCTTCTGCTCCACGTCGGGATAGGCCACCTTGTTGACCTCCACCACCGTGGCCACCACCTTATAAAGGAACGGCTCGTCCATTCCCAGCAGCTTTCCGTGCCGGGCGGCGCGGCGCAGCAGGCGGCGCAAAACGTAGCCCCGGCCCTCGTTGCTGGGCAGGACGCCGTCGCAGATCATCATGACGGCGGCGCGGATATGATCCGTAATAACACGCAGGGAGACGTCGGTCTTCGCGCTCTCCTCATAATGTGCCCCGGTGATCTCGCTGACCTTATTGGTGATGTGCATGACGGTGTCCACGTCAAACAGGGACGCCACGCCCTGGCTCACCACAGCCAGGCGCTCCAGGCCCATGCCGGTATCGATGTTCTTGTTCTTCATCTCCTCGTAGTGGCCCTCGCCGTCGTTGACGAACTGGGAGAAGACGTTGTTCCAGATCTCGATATACCGGGCGCACTCGCAGCCCACGGTGCATCCCGGCTTGCCGCAGCCGTACTCCGGCCCGCGGTCATAATAAATCTCGGAGCAGGGACCGCAGGGGCCGGGGCCGTGCTCCCAGAAGTTGTCCGCCTTGCCGAAGCGGAAGATGCGCTCGGCGGAAATGCCCATGTCCTTGTTCCAGATCTCAAACGCCTCGTCGTCGTCCACGTAGATGGAGGGGTACAGCCGGTCCGGCTCCAGCCCCACCACCTTCGTCAGAAACTCCCAGCTCATGGAGATGGCTTCCTTCTTGAAATAGTCCGCGAAGGAAAAGTTGCCCAGCATCTCAAAATACGTGCCGTGGCGGGCGGTCTTCCCAATATTTTCGATGTCGCCGGTGCGGATGCACTTCTGGCAGGTACAAACCCGGTTCCGGGGCGGCTCCTCCTCCCGGGTGAACCAGGTCTTCATGGGCGCCATGCCGCTGTTGATCAGCAAGAGGCTTGCGTCGTTGTGGGGTATCAGAGAAAAGCTGGGCAGGCGCAGGTGGCCCTTCCCCTCAAAGTAGCTGAGGAACATCTCCCGCAGTTCGTTCAGCCCATATACTGGATGTGACATCTTGTTCTCCTCCGTCTTTCTCAAATTTTCGGTACAAAAAGAAAACGCCCCGCCCCAGCATAGGGGCGAAGCGACACTTCACGGTACCACCCTAATTATCCCCTCTCGGGGCATCTTAGCCATCCTCTATCGGGGATGAACCGCCCCGCTCAACACGGGATGCTCGGGAGTGGCTGCTCTGCGGCGCTTACCAAGGGGCTCTCACCGTCTCCCCTCTCGCTTCGGCCCGTCCGCAAGGCTGGCTCTGTCATGGCATTTTCAGATTACTGCTTATTTTAACACTTTTTTTTGTAATGTCAACGAGATTTTAAAGTATGCGGCGGCTGAAATTCTGTCAGCTTCCGGGTTCATACGCTGCGCCTCAGCGATTTTCCTATGTGTTTTACGCCAAAAACGGCACCACCAGCGATGCCAGCAGTGAAAACACCAGCAATCCGACGACAACGAGCGCCACAATACGGGATCCCTTGTTCATTGGTTTTTTTCCTCCTCCGTCAGTATTTTTCGAATGCTCTTTTCCGCCCGGCTCCGGGGAAGCATCAGTTCATGCCCGCAGCCGAGACATTTCAGTTTGATATCCATTCCGACCCGCAGGACTTCCCAGCGCTTGCTGCCGCAGGGATGCTGTTTTTTCAGTTCCACCTGGTCGTGAAGATGCAAGTCCATGAAATTCCTCCTGGCAATCCTCCGTCGCATATCGCATATAGTGGCACAGATGCTGAATTTGATGCCGCGCTGCGCGGCGGATGGAGAGAGTTGCCATGCCGGAAAATAAAATTTATCTGCCGGAGGGCCTGCGCCCCTGCACACCCCTGACCCCCGCCCTGCTGCGGGACGCCCTGGAGCAAAACACGATTCTGGAAGCCCCCGTGGAACGGTGCGACGGGTCGCGGGCGCTCCACATCTCACTGGACTCCATGGAGGGGCTGATTCCCCGGGAGGAGGCAATCTCTCCCTGGATCAGCGGGGCCAGCCGGGACATTGCACTGTTGTCTCTGGTTGGCAAGCCAGTCTGCTTTACAGTCACAAGCCTCACCGCCGACGAAAAGGGCGCGCCACATGCCCTGCTCTCCCGCAGGGCCGTGCAGGAAAAAGCTCTGGAACACCTGCTGGAGGCACTGAAACCGGGGATGCTCCTCACCTGCCGGGTCACCCACATGGAGTCCTTTGGCGCGTTCGTGGATATCGGCTGCGGAATCATCGCCATGCTGCCCATCGAGCGCATTTCCGTCTCCCGCCTTCCCCATCCGGCGGTGCGCTTCCGCACCGGTCAGAAAATTCTGGCTGCGGTGCTGTCCATCGACCGTGAGAATCGCCGGTTCACCATGACGCACCGGGAACTGCTGGGTACCTGGATGGAAAATGCCAGCTACTTTTCTCCCGGCGAAACCGTGCAGGGCATTGTCCGCTCCGTCCGGGAATACGGAGCCTTTGTGGAATTGGCACCCAACCTCTCCGGCCTTGCCGACCTGAAAGACGGCGTGACGGAGGGGGACCGTGTCTCGGTCTATATCCGCTCCATACGTCCGGAGCACATGAAGGTGAAGCTGCAGATCATTCAGAGACTGCCGCCCCTGCTCTACCCTGCGCCGCTGCGCTATCAGATCACGGACGGAAAGCTGGATCGCTGGGTCTACTCGCCTCCCGGCTATGAAAAGACGCCCGTTGTCACGGATTTCAGCGGCTTCTGCCCTTGATCTCCTCCCAGTACCGCCGGGCGGCCTGTTCGGTCTTATTCTCGCCGTATTCATAATACCGGGCGTCTTTCAGCGCGTCGGGCAAATACTGCTGCTCCACCCAGTGGCCCGGGTAATTGTGGGGATACTTGTAATTCTGCCGGTTATCAAAGCCGGTAGTATCCGCATGGACATTCTGGAGCTGGCGGGGAATGTCGCCCGTCCGTCCCGCTTTCAGATCGGCTCGGGCCGCATTGATGGCGTCGTGGGCTGAGTTGGATTTCGGCGCGGTGGCCAGCAGGACCGCGGCTTCCGCCAGAGGAAGCTGCGCCTCCGGCAGTCCCAGCTGCACCGCCGCGTCCACGCAGGCCTTTGTCACCACCATTGCCATGGGATAGGCAAGACCGATATCCTCCGCCGCGATCACCAGCAGCCTCCGGCAGGGGGACAGCAGATCGCCCGCCTCCAGCAGCCGCCCCAGATAGTGGACCGCCGCGTCCGGGTCGCTGCCGCGGATGGACTTTTGGAGGGCCGACAGGATGTC
>JAEWYA010000200.1 GCA_023395775.1 Bacillota bacterium | reverse complement strand
ACACGGAGCAGCCCGGCATGGTCGAGGTCAAAGCGGCGCTGTGGGAAACGGTGGCGTGCCAGAAGGATGTGGATCTGGACCCGGCGGGGTATAAGTTTCCCGGCGTCCTGACGGAGAAATATCTGGGGCACACGCAGGAGCGTCCCCAGACCAGCACCACGGTGACCTATGTGCTGGTGACGCCAAAGGCCATTGAGCTGGCTCCCGGCTCCCTGGTGGACGCGGGCGGCAAGAATTATGAGGTGCAGGTATGTCACACGCTGGACGCATGGAAAAACGAGTATGAGATCCAGCGGAAGGAGGACTGCTGATGTCCAGTCGGCTTGATCTTGCGGCCTGGAACAAATTTTGGGATTACTGGGGCGACTTTATCGAGGAAGTCCCTGAGGCAATCAAAACCGCCCTGTATGCCGCTGCCGTTGCTGCACAAAAGGAAGTCCAGACCCAGATCGACCGGCAGGGCGTCACGGACCCACGCGGACGGGTCAAACGCTGGCAGGAGGTCCGCATGGGCAGCGGTGGGCACTATTCGGCAGTGTCCCCCACGCTTGACGATGTGGTACAGGTGGCAAAGTCCACCGGGGATTGGACAACTTCCGCAGATCTGACCCGGTATCTGGACCGGGGGCACGGAGTCCGTCAGCCCTCCGGCCGGGCGAAGCGCTATCAGCCGCGCCTGCGTGGCAACGGGACCTATGTCAGCGGACACCAGTTTTACAGCTGGGCCGCTATGCAGGGGGATAAAATCGCGCGAGATGCGGCAGAAGACGCGCTGCGACAGTTCGACGACGAATTGACCGACGCCGTCTATGGAGGCTAATTACTGATGCTGACACCAAATGATATCACAGCCGCCGTGAGTACGGCGGTTCGGGGCTTATTTCCCGGCGAAACGGTCCACGAAAATCTGGTCCCCCGTAATTTCACCCGGCCATGCAATCTGGTGGAGCTGACCGGAATTGCCCTGGGAGATGTTTCCTCAGGAGGAGTGGTGCTGCTCTACACCTACCGGATCACCGATTACGTAAAGGTGGACGAGCGGTACAACAGTCAACTGGCTGAGTTAGACCTGCGAACCATGCTGATCGTGGGGCTGTTTGCAAAGGGCTACCTGAAGACCGGAGGCCGGGCACTGAAGGTGCGCAACTGCTCCTCCAGCCACAACTGCGACTATACCGAAACTCTGGTTGTTCTGTCCCTGGATTACAGCCGGACGGATTTTGACCCTGCGGCGGTGCTGCCCCTGATGGAGCAGCTGACGCTGACAACGAAAACTAAGGAGGACACAAGCGTATGAGCACTTTGACAATGCCCAGCATCAACATTGCATTTCAACAGGCGGCGTCTACGGCGCTGGCCCGGTCCCAGAAGGGGACGGTGGCCTTGATCCTGCGGGACGCGGCGCTGGCGGACAAGACCTATACCCTCACCGCCCCGTCCCAGCTCCCCACTGCTCTGGGGATCGCCAATCAGGCGGCGGTGCGACGGGCCTTTCTGGGCTATGTGAAGCCCCCGAAAAAGGTGCTGCTGTACATTACCGGCGCGGAAGACGCCATTGCCGCAGGCTGCAAAGCTCTCAATTGGCTGGCTACCCAACAGTTTGACTATCTGGCGGGGCCTGCCGATCTGACGGCCACGGAGGCGGGCGTGATCAAGACATGGATTATCACGCAGCGCAGCGACAACCACGCCATTTACAAGGCGGTGCTGCCGGGTCTGGCGGCGGACAGCGAGGCCATCGTCAACTTCGCGGCAGGCGGCATCGACATCGGCGAGACCGACAAGCTCACGGCCGCCGCCTACTGCGGGCGGATGGCCGGACTGCTGGCGGGGACGCCCATGGCAATCTCCGCCAGCTATGCGCCCCTCCCGGAGGTCCGGGACGTGGACCGGCTAACCGAGGCGGCGCTGGACGCCGCCGTAGGCAATGGCCAGATGGTGCTTTTCTGGGACGGCGAGAAGGTCAAGACTGGCCGGGCCGTCAACAGCCTGACCACCATTACCGGCAAGAGCGACGAGTGGAAGAAAATCAAGATCGTGGAGCTGCTGGACATGGTGCAGCACGATCTCCGGGCGGCCATTGAGGACGGGTACATAGGCAAGTACGCCAACACCTATGAGAATAAGCTGTTGCTGGTGACATCCATCACCAACTATCTCCGCTCCCTCGCCCGGGACGGCCTGATTCTGGAGGACTTCACCTGCGGCATCGACGTGGATGCTCAGCAGGCGTGGCTTGAGGAGCAGAAAATCTCCACGGTGGACATGAGCGAACAGGAGATCAAAGAGGCGGGTACCGGGACCAACGTATTTCTGGCGGTTACCATCCACCCGGTGGACGCCATTGAGGACGTCAGCGTGGAAATCACGCTGTAAGGAGGGCAGTTATGGACGGATACAGAGTTATCAATGGCACTTGGGGGTCCGTGTGGGCCGACGGCAACGAGGTGGCAGAGTGCACCGCTTTTCAGGTAAAAATTGCGAAAAACAAGAGCACCATCACTTTCTGCCGCCAGATGGCGGAGGACAGCAAGGTCACCGGCGTCAAGATCACCGGGAGCATGACTCTCCACAAGATTTACAGCCGAGGCAGCGACGACATGGAGCAGGTCCAGGCGGGCCACGACCTGCGCAAGACTCTGGTGGGAGCGTTGGCCGACCCGGACGCCTTCGGCGCGGAGCGGATCGCCGTGTACGGTGTGAGCTACGACGAGGTGACGGTGATGGACTGGGCCAATGCCAAGGAGGGCAGCATCACGATACCCTTTACCGCCACGCGGGTGGAATATCTGGATAAGATTGAGGTGCAGTGATGAGTGAAAATTTGAAAGACGTCAGCGTACTGGATCTGCTGCTGAAGCCGGAGCTGCCGGACGTGCGGAAGGTGCTGCCGGAGAAGCAAGTGAAAATCGACCGGCTCAGTGAGCTAGTCGGGCAGGACGTGATCTTCCGCCTGCGGGGGCTCAGCTACAAGCAGGTGCGGCAGACCCAGGATAAGCCGCTGGATGAGCGGGCGCTGTACATCGTGCTGGAGGGCTGTGTGGAGCCGAATTTCCACAAAGCACAGCTTCTGTGCCCGGAAAAGGGCATTGCGACGTCTCTGGACGCCATCAGCGCCCGGCTGACGGCCGGAGAAATCGACGAGCTTTCCATGGAGATCCAGAAGCTCTCCGGGTATCTGCACAAGACCCTCAGTGAGGTAAAAAACGCCTAGAGGCGGGAACTGACCCGGAGCTGTCCCTGCTGTACCGCCTGTTCCACGCCCACCACTGGCCCCTCAGCGAAATGAGGGCCCTGTGGGAGACGGAGGACGGGTGGCAGGAGATTATCCGGGAGTTCGCCGCCTTTGAGTGGGAGCACAGACCGCAGACATAAAAAAGCCGCCTCCCAGGTGGGAGGCGGCAGAGCAGTCAGATGGACAAAACAATCAGCCAGACAACGGCGGCACAGATTAAGCCGCCCCAAAACAGGACACGCAGCACCGGGTCTTTCAACACAAGATCCCATGCCTTTTTCCCAGTGTATGGTCTTTTACTCACGGTGCAGCCCCTTTCCATAATTTTGTAAGATCAGTATATCGCGAGAATCCAGCAATGTCAACTGAAACGAGGTGACCCGTATGCCGGAAACATCCATCGTATTTAAGGCCAACGACCAGATCAGCGGGTCGATGAAGTCCATGTTGGGCAACTCCAAGGCGCTGAGCAAACAATTTGAGGACTTGCAGCGGAAGACGCAGCAGCTCTCCCAGAAAAACGACGCCTTCAACAAGTCCTTTGCTCAGGTCTCCACCCAGGCTCTGAGCGCAAAAAAAGCGCTGAAGGAGGCGGAGGATGCTTTAAAAAGGACCGACGATGAGGAAAGCCGCCTGAACTTTGAAAACGCCAAGAAGCAGTACAAGGATCTGACCGACGCCGCCAAATCCTATGAAGAGGCATCCAAGGACACCCGGAAGGCCATCCGGGAGACCCAGGAGGATATGCGCAAGCTGGGAGACAGTTCCGGCGGTTCTGGAGCCTCTGGCGGAAACTCCGGCAATGATATGGTGTCCGGGCTGGGCTCTGGGCTCCTGAAAGCCGGGCTGATCCGGGATCTGGGCAACAGCGTGGCCGGATTTGCCGGGACGCTGGTGGAAAGCTCCATGGGGCAGACGCTGGGGGCCGCAGTCAACCAGACTCTATCCGGGGCGGCATCCGGGGCGGCGGCCGGGGCACTGCTGGGTCCCGCCGGAATCGCAGCGGGCGCGGCCATCGGCGGACTGTCCGGCCTTGTGAATGCGGGGAACTCAGTTTACCAGCAAAAGGACGACGCCTTTAAGAGCTATGTGCAGGAAAATACGGAGTCCCAGCTCACGCAGCGGGACACGGATATTCAGTCCGGCTCCGCCGTGGCGTCCCAGCGGGAGCAGGACGCCATTGCGTTCAACACCATGCTGGGAGACGGTGTCGGAGACAAGTATCTTAAAAACTTGCGCACGCTGGCGGCTGACACGCCCATGGAGTACAGCGATCTGACCACCATGAGCCGGTCACTGGCCACGGGCTTTAAGGACGATCCCAGCCGAATGCTCTCGCTGATGACCTCCGTCGGCAACGCTGGTAGCGCCGTGGGCGCGGACGCGAACGGCATGAACACCATGGCCACCGCCTTTGCCCGGATGCAGTCCAGCGGCAAGACCTCGCTGGAGTACATCAACCTCATCCAGGAG
>JAEWYA010000197.1 GCA_023395775.1 Bacillota bacterium | reverse complement strand
GTTCCCGGGTCACGCGGTCAAATTCCGGTCTGGCGGCGGCGGCTTTCCGATAACTGCTCTCAAGGGCCAGGGATGCCGCACGGTACTTGAGCCCTTTGAAAAGTCCGTGGTCCGCCACGCCGTCCCGCGCCTGCCAATAGGCCAAAATCACGCTCTCGTCGGCCGCTAGGTCCAGCGCAGGATTTTCTCCGCAGTAGGCCCGCTTTTTCAGCGGACTTGCCACACACCGGGCGCAGCGCGTTTCCGGCTCCTCTCCGCCTGAGAGCAGGATGGCCAGAAACGTGAAGTCGTAGTTCAGGATAAACCGGGCGGGCAGCCCGCAGCGGCGGCGCAGGGTGTGGCACAGTCCGCAGTAAGCCCGCCGGAACCGCTCCCGTTCCTCCTGGGGAAGCTGTTCCAGGGGCGGTCTCACGTAACCAAACACGGCGTTCCGGCTTAAAAGAACCTGACGATGGTGAAGTCCAGTCCGCCCTGCCGCCGCAGGCGGCGGTCATAGAGCACTGCCGGAATCAGGCCCAGCCCAAAGGCGACCGCCGCCGTGGCATACTGGGCGGCTGTGGGGAAAATGGAAGCCGTGAGAAAATACCCCAGGAAAAACAGTACCACCGGTACCATATATACCAAAAGGACAATGCCCATCATATGCATGGTACTGCTCTCCACCACCACCTTTTGACCCGGCTGGGCCCCGATGGGATTGCTGGCGCGGGCGTAGACCGGCGCCCCGGCAACGCCGCATCCAGCGCACTCCTCGCAGTCGTGTCCGCAGGCAGACTTCCGGGCCACGGCGATCTGCGCATGGTCCGCATCCAACAGTTTTTCGATCGTTGCAACTTGTGTCATAATAATGCTCCTAAGTCCTTTTAAGGTTGTTGATTTTCGGTATTGTTATTCGTAGCCTCCGGGGTTTCCCCCGTCTGTCCGGTGTCCTCGGAAATGGTGATCCGCACCTGGTATTCACCCCGGACTCCCACATCCGCCCCGTTTCCGATCACCACCTGCGCGGGAACCGTATAGCTCCCGCTGGCTTCCGTGACATCCGTCAGGTCCGCCACCACCGTAATGTCCTCCGATGTCACGGACGCCACGTCCGCCGCGGTCCCCCGCAGAGAAACCGGCAATTGCGTAGTCAGCACGGTTACAGTTTTCCCGGCCGGTACGTTTTCACACGCAAATTTCACAGCGTTGACGGTGGATGAAGCCATGTCCTTGAATCTAACGGTCATCGTGGCCCGGGTGGTGCCGCTGAGGTTCTCGCAGCCTGCCGGGACAGCGATCGTATACCGATACGTGGTTGGGCCGGAGAAATCCGCCAGATCAAAGTCGTCCAGCGTAATGGAATCCATGTCCTTCAAAAGCTCTGCGGCTCCCGAGACCATGACGCTGGCGGGCGTGATGGTGTACTCCAGATTGCCCACCCTTGCGCCCTCCGCCTCAATGAAGTTCACCTTCAGAGGAAGCTCCTTCTCCACATTTACCGGCAGCGTCACCTGGATCTGGTCAGCGGTGGCGTGAAAGTCGCCGGTATCTTGAATCAACTGGTCGGCCTCGTCATAGAGCTGGTAGTCCAGCGTCTGGGAGACAGTCTGCGTGGCGTTCTCGACCGAGAGCGTCACCTTGGCGTAAGACACCTTGTCAACCTGTTCCTGAGGCCCGCGGATTTCAAGAGTTTCCGGCTGGAACTGGAGTTCGCCGGCAATATAGCCCTCGGCCACGGAGCCCTCCAGCGCGCAGCGAATATCCACGCTCCGGCTGTACAGCTCGCCGATCTCCACCTGCGCCGTGTAAGAACTGGCATTGAGAATTGTGATGGAGTTTCTGGTAATACCGTCGGGATAGTAGATCGTATAGCTGACGCTTTGGGTCCCGGTGGAGGTAATGTCGGACAGGTCAGCCTGAATGCGGATCTTGCTGGGGTCCAGCCGAGCCAGAACGCGCCGGCGGGCCTTGATCTCCAGCGTGATGGTCTGGTCGCTGTCCGGCAGGAGCATCAGCCCCCGGTCCGCCAACGTGGTATCCTTCCCGGCATACTCGATGGGGATATTGCTGATGACCTTCGTTTTCTCGCTGCCTTCGGGATTGTCCGCGCTGTCCACGTAGATCCAGATGGCGCAGGCAATCAAAATGGAGAGGATGATATGCAGGACCTTGCGATTATTCCACTTGCGATTACTGTTCTCCATGGTCGCCGCCTCCTTCCCTTCGGACGCGCAGCAGACCGAAAATACCCGGCTTCCGGTCCGACGTTTCCTTCTCCTGGGGCAGCAGCTCGTTGCGCAGGATGTTTTCCAGCGTCTCCGACATCAGATGCCGCTTCAGCATTCCGCCGATGGCCACGGAGATGGACCCGGTCTCCTCGGACACGATCACCACCACGGCGTCTGAGTTCTCGCTCATGCCGATACCGGCCCGGTGGCGCATTCCAAGGTCTCTGGAGAGATTCACGTTTTTACTCAGGGGCAGCATACATCCCGCACCCAGGACCCGTCCCTTGCGGACGATGACGGCGCCGTCGTGCATGGGGGCTTTGACAAAAAAAATGTTCTTCAAGAGCTCGTTTGAAACATCTGCGTTCAGGATCGTACCGCTGCGGACCATATCGTCCAGCATGATCTCCCGCTCGAACACGATCAGCGCGCCGGTGCGGGACTTGGACATCTCCGTGCAGGCCAGGACGGTCTGGCCGATCATACGTTCCAGAGTGCTCTCCGTCTCCCCTTTCGTGAAGAAAAGGGCCAGGCGGCGGCTGCCCACCTGTTCCAGCACCCGGCGGATCTCCGGCTGGAAGAGGATGATGAGGGCCAGAACGCCCCACTCCACCATGCGGCTCATGATATAGCTGATACCATTGAGATGGAAGATGGAGGACAGCCACAGAACCGCCAGAAAAAACAACACGCCTTTGAGAAGGTTTGCCACCCGCGAGGTCTTGACAAAGTTCAGCAGCTTGTACAAGACGATGGCCATGAGCAGGATATCCAGAATATCCGTAATCTCAATCGTCAGCAGGTACCGGACGATCTCGCCCAGCAGGATCGAGAGCCTTGCGCTCATAGTTGCATCAGCTTCCTTCCCGGGTCCGGGCGGCATCCCAGCGGCGGCGTGAGCCGCAAGGGGAGCCCCCAATTACAAGAATGCTTATATTATATAAAAAACAGCCGGAGATTGCAAGGTAAACAACGCCAAAATTCATAGTATGTTCACTGCTTTTCAAGTTTTTTCTCCGAAGCACGGCTTTGCCGCCCGCCCCGGTTTGCAGGGCGCGGGCGGCATTTGGAAATTACTTGGAAAGACGCTCCAGAATTTCCGGCAGAGCCTTCAGCAGAAGATCCACCTCTTCTTCGCGGTTGAACACGGAGAAGCT
Organism: Bacillota bacterium; assembly: GCA_023395775.1. Lineage (GTDB taxonomy): Bacteria > Bacillota > Clostridia > Oscillospirales > Oscillospiraceae > Oscillibacter. Next base: position 1,088 of record JAEWYA010000197.1, on the reverse strand, counting down.
CAGGCGGACGGTGCCGCTGTCTATGGTTCCGGCTGTACGGTGGGCCAAAGGCGCGCAGTGCATTCCCGCCCGGACCGCAAAGCCCGCGTCCGCCAGAGCGTTGCCCACCAACTCCGAGTCCAGTCCCTGGGCGACAAAGCTGAGGACGCCGGTCTGGTCAAACAGGTCGCGCCTTGCGCAGACGCTGACGCCGGAGAGCTCCCGCAGTCCTTCCGACGCCCGCTGGGCCAGTTTCCGCTCATGGACGCAAATGGCTTCCTCCCCCATTCCGCGGACAAAGCGAACGCCCTCCAGCAGCCCCGCTATGCCCGGTACGTTGTGAGTCCCGGCCTCCAGCCGGTCCGGCAGAAACTCCGGCATTTCCTGCTGGATGGATACGCTGCCGGTGCCTCCCTCCAGCAACGGACTTGTCTCCGCCTTTTCGCAGCAGAGCAGAACGCCGGTGCCCTGCGGACCATACAGCCCCTTGTGGCCCGGCATGGCGATGAACGCCGCGCCCAGCGCCGCCATATTCAGCGGCAGGACTCCGGCGGACTGGGATGCGTCGATGATGAAGGGTACGCCCCTCTCCCGGCAAATGGCGGCAACGGCCTCCACCGGCTGCACCGCTCCGAAGACGTTGGACACGTGGGTGCAGATCACCGCGTCCACATCCGGCGTGATGGCCTTTTCAAAAGCCTCCGACGTCAGGTCCGGCCGAAACAGCGGGGCGCCCGCCACGCGGATGTCCGCCGCCAGCGCCGCCAGCGGCCGGGTGACGGCGTTGTGCTCGTACCCAGAGATGACAACTCTCCCGCCGTAGGGGACGAGGCTTTTGATGGCAATATTCAATCCGTGGGTGGCGTTCATGGTGAATACCACCTGCTCCGGCTCAGGTACATGAAAGAGTTCAGCCAGTTCCGTGCGGCAGGAAAGCAGCGTCTCCGCCGCCTGCATGGCCTCCGGATATCCGCCCCGCCCGGGAGAGCTCATCTTCCGCAGGGCCGTTTCCATCGCGTGACCCACCGCCTCCGGTTTTTGGAAACTGGTGGCCGCGCTGTCCAGATAGATCATAGTCAAGCTCCTTACAAAGATCTCAGTACGGAGAC
>JAEWYA010000185.1 GCA_023395775.1 Bacillota bacterium | reverse complement strand
CTGTTTTTGGGGCGGCTCCACCGCCCGGCCCTACGCCGCCTGCATGGGGGGCGTGGCCCAGCTGACCAAGGCGCTCAGCAATGAATGGGCAGGACAAAACATTCAGGTCAACGCCATTGCTCCCGGCTACATGGACACGGAGATGAACACCGCGCTTGTCAATGACGCGGGCCGCAACGCGGAGATCCTGGGCCGCATTCCCGCCCACCGGTGGGGAACGCCCGAGGATATGAAGGGCTTGGCAGTCTTTTTGGCCAGTCCTGCCTCCAATTATATCACCGGCGCCGTTATCCCCGTGGACGGCGGGTATCTTGCGAAATAAGAAAGGGCTGTCAGTATGGACGTAAAAGAACTGGGCTTTGAACTGGCCCATGTGGGCATCAATCAGGTAGACGCCGCCGAGGCCAAAGCAACCGCGGAGCTGCTGTGCGACCTCTTCGGCTTTTCCCTCCGGGAGACCGAGGGTTCCTTTTTCACCAACGACTATTTTGAGGTCATGAAGAAGGAATATCTGGGCCGTCTGGGCCATGTGGCAATCCGCACCAGCGATACGGAGAAGGCGATGGCCTATCTGAAAACCAAGGGTATCGATTTTGATGAGAGCACCGCGGGGCGCGGCCCCGACGGCAAGGTCCGCGTGATCTACTTTGCAAAAGACATCGCGGGTTTCCGCTTTCATCTGACGCAGAAAGCGTAAGGAGGATCCTATGGATATTCGTTATTCCGCCAACCAGCGGGACGTGAAGCGCTATACAACCGAGGAACTGAGGAATGAGTTCCTCATCGAAAACCTCTATCAGCCCGATCAGGTCACCGCCGTCTACTCCCATGTGGACCGGATGGTTGTGCTGGGCATCCTGCCGGTGAACAAGACGGTCCCCATCGATCAGGGGATCGACGTTTGGGCCAACTTCGGCACCCACTATTTCCTGGAGCGCCGGGAGGCCGGCGTATTCAATCTGGGCGGCCCCGGCGTCATCGAGGCCGACGGTGTGAAGTATGAGCTGGGCTTTGAGGATTGCCTGTATATTACCAAGGAGACCAAATCCGTCAGCTTTGCCAGCAAGGATTCCGGAAACCCCGCCCGGTTTTATCTGGTTTCCGCGCCCGCCCACAAGGTCTGCAAGACCACCTTCATCTCTATGAAGGACGCCAACAAGCGTCCCTGCGGCGCGGTGGAGACCTCCAACAAGCGGGTCATCAATCAGTTCATCCATCCCGATGTGCTGGAAACCTGCCAGCTGTCCATGGGACTGACCCAGCTGGAGCCCGGTTCCGTCTGGAATTCCATGCCTGCCAATACCCACCAGCGCCGGATGGAGATATACACATATTTTAATATTCCCGAGGGCAACGTGGTGTTTCATATGATGGGCCAGCCTCAGGAGACCCGCCATCTGGTCATGCATAATTTTGACGCGGTGATCTCTCCGTCCTGGTCGCTCCACTGCGGCTGCGGCACCAGCAACTACACGTTTATCTGGGCCATGGGCGGCGAGAATCAGGCCTTTGACGACATGGACAACATCCCTGTTCCGGATATGCGCTGAGAGAGAAGGATACAATGACTATGGATAAACTGTTCCGTCTGGACGGCAAAGTGGCGCTGGTTACCGGCGCCACCCATGGCATCGGTTTTGCCATCGCCCAGGCGCTGGCTCAGGCGGGCGCGAGGATCGCGTTCAACGGCCACAGCCCGGCTCGCCTGAAGGAGGCGGAGGACGCCTATCGCGCGGAGGGAATCGAGGCCAAAGGGTATCTGTGCGACGTGACGGACGAGGACGCCGTTGTGAACATGGTGGACGAGATTGCCAACGATCTGGGTCCTGTGGACATTCTGGTGAACAACGCCGGGATTATCAAGCGCGTCCCCATGACGGAGATGAGCGCAGCCGAATTCCGTCAGGTGGTGGACATCGATCTGAACGCCCCGTTCATCGTCTCCAAGGCCGTGCTGCCCGGCATGATGAAAAAGGGTCACGGCAAGATCATCAATATCTGCTCCATGATGAGCGAACTGGGTCGGGAGACGGTTTCGGCCTACGCCGCCGCCAAGGGCGGGCTGAAGATGCTGACCCGGAACATCTGCTCTGAATTTGGCGGAGCCAACATTCAGTGCAACGGTATCGGCCCCGGCTATATTGCCACATCCCAGACCGCCCCCCTGCGGGAGCGGCAGGCGGACGGCAGCCGTCATCCCTTCGATCAGTTCATCGTCTCCAAGACCCCTGCGGGCCGCTGGGGAACGGTGGAAGATCTGATGGGTCCGGCGGTGTTTCTGGCGTCCGACGCGTCCAATTTTGTCAACGGCCATGTGCTGTATGTGGACGGCGGGATTCTGGCCTATATCGGCAAGCAGCCCTGAGGGAGAGTCGAATGGAAAAGAGAATTTTAACCGCCGGAGAGCCCATGGGCCTGTTTATTGCCCAGGAGGAAGCACGGCTTGAAAACGTGCGCCATTTCAGCACCTCCGTTGCGGGCGCCGAATTCAATGTAGCGGTAGGCCTGACAAGGCTGGGACATCGGGTGGGCTACCTCAGCAAGGTGGGGGATGACCCCTTTGGCCGCCAGATTGTCAACTGCATGAACGAGAACGGCATCGATACTTCCCTGACCAAAATGGATCCCAATTACCGTACCGGCTTCATGCTCAAGAGCAAAACCAGTCAGGGTGACCCGGATATTTACTATTACCGCAAGGGCTCCGCCGCTTCCACCCTCTGCCCGGAGGACCTTGGAGAGGTGGATGTGACCGCATGGGATGCACTGCATCTCACCGGCATTCTCCCCGCCGTGTCCGACACGGCGCGCACCGCCGTGTTCAAGCTGATGCGGGCGGCAAAGGCGGCGGGTATTCCTACCTTTTTTGACCCCAATCTCCGACCTCAGCTTTGGCCCAGCCGGGAACTGATGGTGAAAACCATCAATGAGCTTGCCGCCATGGCGGATTATGTGCTTCCCGGAGAGAACGAGGGAAAAACTCTCTGCGGCAGCGCCGACCCGGAGGTCATTGGAAAATTTTATCTGAACCTCGGCTCCGGCACGGTGATCGTGAAGACCGGCGCCAGCGGTGCGGAAACCTATACGAAAACGGGGTGCTTCCATACGGATGCCTATCCTCCGGACGAGATCGTGGATACCGTGGGCGCGGGGGACGGCTTCGCCGCCGGCGTCATCAGCGGTGTGCTGGAGGGACTGCCGCTTGAGGAGGCCGTTCGGCGCGGCAGCGCCATCGGAACCATCCAGATCATGCACGTCAGCGACAACGAGGGCCTGCCTTCCCGAGAGGAACTGGAGCATTTTATGGATACCCATCGGCAGGGAGGAGAGAACGCATGACCGCAGAAGAAATTCTTTATCAGGTGGGCATTGTTCCTGTCATCAAGATGGATGACGCGGCCCATGCTGTTCCGTTGGCCAAAGCATTGGCGAGGGGCGGTCTTCCCGCTGCGGAGATCACGTTCCGAAGCGCCGCAGCCGCCGACTCCATCCGGACTATTGCAAAAAACTGCCCGGAGCTGTTTGTCTGCGCCGGAACGGTGCTGACACCGCAGCAGGCACGGGAGGCCGTGGACGCCGGAGCCAAAGCCGTTATCAGCCCCGGCACGAATTTGGAGACTGTGCGCTGGTGTGTGCAAAACGGCGTGCCGGTAATTCCCGGCTGCGCAACCCCGTCCGAGGTAGAGAGTAACATGCGGGAGGGCCTGGAGCTGGTGAAGCTGTTTCCCGCCGAGGTGGCGGGCGGCGTCGCAATGTTGAAGGCGTTGGCGGGACCCTATGCCGCCATGAAGTTCATGCCCACCGGCGGCGTCAAGCCGGACAATGTGCAGGACTATCTGCGCCTTGCCAATGTGACGGCCTGCGGAGGTACGTGGATTGTCCCCGGCGAACTGCTGTCCGCCGAAAGGTTTGATGAGATCGAGCGTCTGGCGCGGGAGGCTGCGTCCCTGCGGGATCAGGTGCGCTGAGAGAAAGGCGGGAGGTCACAATGGAAGAACGGGAAAGCAGGGAGACTGTATACCGGCAGATTCTGCCGCTGTTCGAGTCTGACTGGCTGAAGGAATGCGCTTTCGGCGACGAGTTCCGCAATGAGTGGAAGCGCGTGCTGCGCAATGCCGCTCGGAATGACCGGCCTTATCCGCCGGAGACACCGGAGGCGGTCTATCCTGTGGACCATATCTTTGAGGGCGTTCCTTTCACATTTCATTTTGACCAAAAGCGGCTGTACGGCTGGTACTGCGAGGATTGCAAGCTGAAGGAACGGCGGGTATTTCATCCCCGGGAGCTGACTCGCAGCGACGCTGACGGCACGGTGGGGATTGGACAGTCCAAGCTGCGCTGGGATTCCGACGCGTCGGAACCGGAGGTGTCGGAGAAGGGAAGAGAGATCATCGTCTGTTCTCTTCCCGCCTTCCCTCCGCCGCTTCAGGTGGTCTACGGAAACCGCCGGGTCGAGGGGGGCTTTCATGGATTTTTGAAGCCCAATAAGCTTAGCGTCTTGCTGATTCAGGCGGAATTTACGCCCGCTTTTTTGGGTAGTGCCTTTGAAGTGTGCCTGTACCTTTTCTGGATGGACTGCTGCATCCTGATAGAGAACCAGTTCAAGCTGAAGCCGGACCGTTTGCGGCCGTTACTGCATATTTTTCGCCAGCCCTCCATGCTGACACTGAAAGAATTACTCTGAGCCGCAGCTTGGCCGGAGAGCGGATTGCCTGCTTTCCTGCCAAGCGGTGAGCTTCTTTTATGGGACAAAACGGGAAAAGAAAAGAATCGCCAAAAAACTCAATAAATTTTTAAAAAGTACTTGCAAATTTATAAATGGTATGCTATTATAAACAAGCTGATTTGAAACAGCAAATATCCGGGTGTAGCGCAGTTGGTAGCGCACTTGACTGGGGGTCAAGGGGTCGTGAGTTCAAGTCTCGCCACTCGGACCAAAATGAATCTCAGACAAAGGTACAATGGATGTGCCTTTGTCTCGGGTTCATATTTAAAGTAAAAATCAGCGGAAGAACCGCCCGAAGGCAGAAAGAATTACCAGTCCTTTCTGTTGGGCGCATAGGACTGCACACCGATGCAGCCTCCCCGTCAAGTCCATGCGGGGCCGTGAGGAAGTATCATTATCAATTGATGTTTCATCGCAGCTTCGAAGAACCTGTGCCGCCTCGCCTGACGGTGGTTCCCAGTGCTGGCCGTCCTCGCCGGTACAGCCCATCAATCGTTTCGTTCAAATCTTCCGCTGTATGGCCAAAGAAACTTCTACGCAAATAAGAGATCTTGCCAATTAGGCAAAAAATTTTTAATATTTGTGGACAATAGCTGTGTCAGCAGCTATTATCGAATAAAGCACTTTGGAGTTTTTCAAGGTGCACTGTTGTTTGAGGTGAAGGGTTCTCTCCGAAAGGGGAGGGCCTTTTGCTTTACCTCAAACATATATGTTAGAACACCGGTGGGCCTTTCGGTTCACGCGCCCCTATCGGGGGTCAAACCCCAGTGTAATAACCTGTGTGCTTATGGCACTTCGCCATTGTACCGCCAGATAGGAGGAATTGCAAGAAATAAGTGGTAATTTTGCGGCAATTTAATTTAGTTCGAAGGTTGGTAATGATAGCATATATTTCGGATCTCATTTGGCGGTGTTGCGGCTGCTGCCTCTTACATGGTCTATCAATTGCGTCAAGTAAACGAAAGAACCAGGAAGTTAGTGTAGCCGCACCGATAGTACATAGAACGATGGTCATTACGCCGCTCTCCTTCCTCCCCGTATGCCCGGTAGGACAGGCACTGACTTAGTGATTGAAGCGGTACTCACACCAGACCGCCAACTGTTCTGGACTCATGGCCTCTGGCTCGTCTGTCTCGATGTACTCTTGCGGCCCGAAGACCGCCAGCTCACCAGAGAGAAAGTCTGTCTGCGTGATGACCTTTGCCGGGACATGATCCTTGCTACTGGGAACCTCGATGCGATAGAGAAACAGATTTCTGTCGTAGTACCAATCAGACTGGATATAGCGCTCCTCGACGTCAGTCATCTCAATTTCGTTGATGTATTTCGCAAGCGCACCGTGCGCCTCCACACGCACCGGGGGTTTGTCCCGATCTGTAATATCGCCCAGGATCAGATCCGCTGCGCCGCACCCTTTGCTGCTAAAGCTTATGCTCGATACAGTACCGTGATATTTGAAAAGCCGTTCCATTTCATGAGCCTCCTCCGTTTCCTTCAGGTCTTCTGCATAATTGCAGTATACACCTTAAAAGGATGATTAGCAACTGGCGACAGCACCAAAATATCAACCTTTTTTCGTTCATGATGCGCACTTTAAAAAGTTCATACTTGGACGTATAATAAAAAAGAGGAGGATGACCGATGATAATTTATAAAGATGTTTTGGGAAAGCTGATAGCAGCAGGATATACAACCTATCGAATTCGCAAGGA
>JAEWYA010000143.1 GCA_023395775.1 Bacillota bacterium | reverse complement strand
ATGCTGGATCAAGTCATGGCCCCCATGGACTACGAAATGGCTCAGATTCTGCACGAGAACATTGAAGCCAACGGCGTTCACCTCTCTCTGGGCGACGGCGTGGATTCCTTCCGGGACGACGGTAAGCAGGTGACCATTGTCCTCAAAAGCGGGAAGGAAATTTCCGTGGAGCTGGTGGTTCTCTCCATCGGCGTGCGGCCCAACAACGAGCTTGCCAAGGCGGCGGGCCTGTCCCTCAACGCCCGGGGCGGCGTGGTGACCGATGAGCATCTGTGCACTTCCGACCCGAATATCTACGCGGTGGGAGACATTATAGAGGTAAACGATCTGGTATTTGGCGAGCGCACCATGGCGCCTTTGGCCGGTCCCGCCAACAAGGAGGGCCGCATTGCGGCGGACAACATCGCCGGCGGGGACGCGGTCTACCGCGGGGCGCAGAGCACCTCCATCTTCAAGGTGTTCGACCTGACGGCGGCCACCACCGGGACCAACGAAAAAACGCTGATCAAGCGGGGCATGGTTTTGGGACGCGACTATGAGCGTGTCATCATCTCGCAGAACTCTCACGCGGGCTATTATCCCGGTGCGACGCCCATGTTCCTCAAGCTCCTGTTCTCCACAGACGGAAAAAAGATATTCGGCGCACAGATCGTGGGATACGACGGCGTGGATAAACGCATCGATACCATCGCTGTGACGCTGCGGCTGGGCGGAGGGATCAGAGAGCTGACGGAGCTGGAACTGGCCTACGCGCCGCCCTATTCCTCCGCCAAGGACCCGGTGAATATGCTGGGCTTCACGGCAGAAAACGTGCTGACCGGAAAACTGCGCTTTTCCGACTGGGACGCGGTGGAAAAACAGCCCGACGCGCTGCTGCTGGACGTGCGGGAAGACGCCGAGCGCATGGCATTCCAGCTGGAGAACTCCGTGCAGATTCCGCTGGGGCAGCTCCGTGACCGGTTGGATGAGGTGGACCGCTCCAAAACCATTCTGGTCTTCTGCGCCATCGGCGTGCGTTCCTACAACGCCGTACGCATTTTGATGCAGCGGGGCTTTGAGCATGTGCTGCTCTATCCCGCGGGCACTCGGTTCTATCAGTCTACCCACTATCAGCAGTTTGCCGGGCTCTCGCAGCCCGCAGCACCGGTATCCGACAGCGGCCAGCAGGTGCTGCCGGCCAGCGCGCCGATCGAGACAATTCGGCTGGATTGCAGCGGAATGCAGTGCCCCGGCCCCATTATGAAGGTATTCGAGTCCATGAAGAGCATGGGGGATGGGCAATTACTGGAAGTCGCCGCCTCCGACCCGGGCTTTGTCCGCGATATCGCCGCATGGTGCCGCCGTACGGGCAACACGCTGGTGTCCAACGACCGGCGCGGCACGGACTATGTGGCGCTGGTCCGCAAGGGCTTGGCAGAGCCGGCGGCGAAGCGGGCGGCGGATGTCCAGGCGAACGCCGGCACGCAGGTGATCGACACTCCCCAGGGCAAAACCGTCATCGTCTTCTCCGGCGATCTGGATAAGGTGCTGGCCAGCTTCATCATTGCCAACGGCGCGGCGGCCATGGGACGGCCCGTAACCATGTTCTTTACCTTCTGGGGACTGACGGTGCTGCGCAAAGCGGAAAAGCAACCGGTGAAAAAGACGTTCATGGAGTCCATGTTCGGCACTATGCTGCCCCGGGGCAGCGGAAAGCTGAGGCTCTCCCGGATGGACATGGGCGGCATGGGTACCGCTATGATGAAGCGGATCATGAATGACAAAAACGTGGATTCTCTGGAGGCCCTGATTCAAAAAGCCATCAGTCAGGGTGTGAAAATTGTGGCCTGCACCATGAGTATGGACGTCATGGGTATTAAAAAAGAGGAGCTGATCGACGGCGTGGAGCTGGGTGGCGTCGGCGCATACCTGGGCGACGCAGAGGAGTCCAATGTGAACCTGTTCATTTGATAATACCCGCGATTGATCCACAGCGCCCTGCACCGCAAATGTCTTCATGCAGAGGTTATGCCCGCAGCAGTACAGCTTGAAACGTTGTTTAATACCTGAGATCTATACTAAGAAGGCTCCCGGCTAAAAAGCCGGGAGCCTCTTTTTACATTACGCTGAGATTTGCCTGCGCTCAGTCGGCGTACATCGCCTTGAGCTTGACCAGCTTCTCATAACGCTCCTTGGCAGCCTCTTCGCTCTTGGCGAACAGGGAGGTGGCGCGCTCCGGGAACTCGCGGGTCAGACGGGAGTAACGGGCCTCGTTCATCAGGAAGTCCTGATAACCGCCGGCGGGCTCCTTGGAATCCAGAGTGAACTTCGCGCCCTCGGCGGCGGGGTTGAACCGGAACAGGTTCCAGTAACCGCAGTCCACAGCCCTCTTCATCTCCTTCTGGGCATTCATCATGCCGCCCTTGATGGAGTGCATCTCGCAGGGAGAGTAGCCAATGATGAGGGACGGGCCGGGATAGGCCTCGGCCTCCTGAATGGCCTTCAGGGTCTGGGCAGGATTGGCGCCCATGGCGACCTGAGCCACATAGATGTAGCCATAGCTCATGGCGATCTCGGCCAGGGACTTCTGCTTGACTTCCTTACCGGCAGCCGCGAACTGAGCGACCTGACCGATGTTGGAGGCCTTGGACGCCTGTCCGCCGGTGTTGGAATAGACC
>JAEWYA010000093.1 GCA_023395775.1 Bacillota bacterium | reverse complement strand
AGCCTTGGAGACCTCGCCGTTGGTGCCCCAGGTCATACCCTTGCCGGTCAGTCCGTCCACGCTGAAGTCGGAGGCGGTAAAGGCAGCGATCATGGCCTCGCAAGTATCCTCGTGGCTCATGTCGGCGGTGATACCGGCCTTCTCACAGGCAGCATTGATGGCGTAGATGCAGTCATAGCCGTCGGCGGCAAACTGGTTGGGGGTCTCGCCGTAGGCCGCCTCATACTTGGCCACAAAGTCGGCTGCGCTGGCATCGGAGGCGTTGAACGGGGTCATGAGCATCAGGCCCTCGGCAAGAGAGGTGTCAAAGCCCTCCATGGACAAAATGCCGTCCATGCCGTCACCGCCAAAGAAGATGGGGGAATAATCCATGCTCTTGGCCTGATTCAAAACCAGAGAGGCGGGTGTGTAGTAGATGGGCATGAACACCAGCTCCGCGCCGTTGTTCTTCGCATCGGAGAGCTGGACGGAGAAGTCCGTGTTGGTGTCGTCGGGGAACGTGGTGTTGGAGACCACTTCCAGACCCTTGGCCGCAGCTTCGGTGGCAAAGGCGGTGGCGATGCCGGTGGAATAGGCGTCGCCGTTGTTATAAAGAACGGCCACCTTCTTGGCGAGGCCCTGATCCGCCACATAGTCGGCGGCAGTAGTGCCCTGACCGGGATCGGTGAAGCAGACCTGGAACACGTTGTCCTTGCCCGCAGTCACATCGGTGGAGGAGGCGGAGGGCGTCAGCTGGAAGTACCGGTCGGCATTGGTCTCAGCCGCCACGTTGACGCAGGAGCCGGTGGTGGTGCAGCCGTAAACGATCTGCATGCCCCAGTCCTGAAGCGTGTGATAGGCGTTGACGCCCTTTTCGGCGTCGGCCTCGTCATCCTGAAAGTTCAGTTCAAATTGCAGGCCGCCCTTGGCGTTGATCTCATCCACGGCAATCTGCGCGCCGTTGCGGGTAGCTACGCCGTATGCGGCGGCTCCGCCGGTGAGGGGTCCGATGCCGCCGATCTTGATGGCGGCGGAAGACGCGGCTGCGGAACCGGAGGCGCTGCCGCTGGACGCTGCGGGAGCGGAGGATGCGCCGTTGCTTCCACACCCGGCGAGGGTCGCCATCATGGCAGCGGCAAGAACAAAGCTAAGAACATTTTTCTTTTTCATCGTAAAAATCTCCTTCAAATTTTTTGGCTTCGTGGCGGGGATTGGACCGACGGCCGTTCGGTCCGTTTTCCCGCAGACGAAAACCCGATCTATACAAAAAAGCGGCTGCACTCCAAGAGCGCAGCCGCTTTTCGTATCACAAATCACGCGGTTCGAAGTCTCCTGCGCCTATTCAATTCTTCCAAAATCAGCAGTACTACCAGTACCAGAGCTACCAGCACAACAGACAGGCCCAGTACCAGCGTAATGCTAATGAGGGTAATGCTAATGAGCGCAATAATAATGGACGCCGCAATAACGGCGTCCAGAATCAGAGCAATAGCATTATTGGAAGCAGAATTCGCGCAGGTGAAAGGAGCCTCTGCATGATTTGCAGACGCGGTCATATCGGTATGGAAGCAATTCGTAAAGGTCATAACCGGAAGGCTCCTTCCAGAAAAATTTATATTCTCGAAAATTCAAGTCCCGTGTGGGTTGGTCTTATTGTAGCGGCGGGGAAGAGGAAAGTCAACCGCCAAAGCAGCGGCAGTTTTCATAAATTCGTCATTGAAAGTCTACGATAACACAGCGAATTTTACAAAATGCGTAGATTTTATTAAAAATTTGTCAGACCTCAGAATCGTTGTCTACCCAGCAGAGCTCTTATATTTTCGGTTTTATGTGTCGTAAATTTTTGGAAAGAGGGACTTGACTCACCTATCAGTCTGATATATAGTATATAGCAGTTTGATATATATGAGGGGTCTTTTATGGCAAATGCGAAAAAAATGGATTATGCGATTCTCGGTTTACTCTGCCACCAGCCCATGACCGGCTATGACATCAAAAAGTGGATCGACAAAAGTCTGCGTCTGTTCTGGGGCATCAGCTACGGAAGCATTTATCCCACGCTGAGCGCCCTTTCGGCGGACGGTATGATCTTTGCCAGCGACGTGAGTACCAATGAGCGGGCAAAAATTGCCTATACCATCACTGACAGGGGCCGTGCCTACCTGCGGGAGTGGCTGGCGGTTCCGGCGGAAAAGGATGAAATGCGGTTTGAAACGCTTCTGAAGTTGTTTTTCGGCGGCGAGATCGGACCGGAGAGCAGCATCCGGCAAATTGAGGCGTTTGAAAAGAAAACGCGGGCGGAATTGGAACTGCTGCGGCCCATCGCGGAGCACCTGGGCTCCCTGAATGGGATTACCGACAGCCCGCATCTTTACTACTATCTCACCAGCCGATTGGGTCTGGAGTTGTATGAAGGATGTCTGCGCTGGTGCGCGGAATCAAAAAAACTGCTGAAAGAAGGGTCTGAGAAAGAATGATGAAAACACTGATCGTCTACTATTCGTTTGAGGGCAACACCCGATACGCGGCCCGGCTCCTTGCCGAAAAGCTGGACGCCGACACGCTGGAGCTGGAGCCGGAGAGGGATTATCCCCGGGGAAATGCAAGCAAGTATGTGTTCGGCGGCGCGGCGGCCTCCATGTCTACCACACCGAAGTTAAAGCCCTATCTGTGCGAGCCGGAAAAATACGACCTTGTAATTTTGGGCTCCCCCGTCTGGGCGGGCCGCGCCGCTCCCCCGCTGAACACGTTTTTGAATTCCCACAATCTGCGGCAGAGCCGCGTTGCCGCCTTCGCATGCAGCGCCAGCGGAAACGCCGGGCATCTGTTTGAAGCGCTGGAGAAAAAGGTCGGCGTGCTGACCGAAAGAGCCAGTTTTCTCAACCCGGCCTCCCACCGGGAGGACGCGGAAAAAGAGGCCGCGCGGTTCGCGTCGGTACTGCTCCATGGATAAGGCCGAACCCCTCCGCGTCACCAGTCCCGAATTTCAGGACTGTACCCCTCTGCCGTCGCGATGCACGGGCCGGGGCGAAGATTTGTCTCCGGAGCTCTGTCTGTCCGGCCTCTCCCCCGCCGCCGTGTCCCTGGCCGTCGTCATGGACGATCTGGACATTCCGCTCATAGGCGTCTATAACCACTGGGTCATTTGGAACCTGCCGGTATACGCCGTAATTCCCGCCGCCATCCCCCCGGGAGCAGAGCTGCCCTCCGGCGCGCGACAGGGTCTGGGCTACGGCGTCCACTGCTATGCCGGGCCAAAAATTCCGTGTTTTCTGCGCAAGGCCCACCGCTACCGCTTCACGGTCTATGCGCTGGATTGCAAACTGAATCTCCCGCCCGACACGAAAAAAAGCGGACTGATGAAGGCTATGTCCGGCCATATTCTGCAGGCCGGAGTTCTTACAGGAACCCATCAAAACGGCTAAAAACGGTGCCCCCTGTCCGCCAGGTTCCGGCGAACAGAGGGCGCTCAGTCTTTCGTAAAAATTTTACCAGTCCCGCCCCCGAAGCGGCAGGCCGGTCCGACCCACTTCCCGCCGCACCAAATGTGCGGCAACCGCCCTCGGCCTGCGGTACGCTCAGTCCGCCACGGTGGGGACGGCGTCCTTCGGAATCGGACAGCTGTACCCCTGGACAGTCCGCTCAAGAAATTCTGCCTTTGCCGCCTCCAGCGTCTCGGGATGGTTCATAAGGTCGATAGCCGCCGCACACAGGACCTTTCCGGCGTGGATCGCCGCCTTGTGACCGATGGAGGTTTTGTCGCAGGATACATTCTGCCAGCTGTGGCCGGGGCATCCGTTGGGCCAGGACGCCACATGAATCTGAGCCGTGGGGCACTCCCAGCTGACATCCCCCACGTCGGTAGAACCGGGCTTGAATGCCTCTCCCTGATAAAGGGGCAGCAAAAAATCATTCATGGCGCGGCCATTTTCACTACGCAGGGTTTTCACATGCGCAGCATATTCCGAATCGTAATCGCATCCGATCCCCGGCAGGGAATCCGCCCCCTCATAGGTTCCGGCGAGTCCGTCGGCAAAGACCAGTTCCTCCTCCGTGTGGACAGGGACGCCCAGCTCCGAGAAATTCTCGTGGAGCAGCTTTTCCAGCACGTGGTTGGTAATTGTATCCGCGAGGCCGTCGATAAATTTCCGCTCAAAGGTAGTGTCGGTCATCAGGGCGGCGCCCTGCGCGATCCGATCCACCCGTTTTTGAAGCTCCACCGCCTCGGAGACGTGGTTGGAGCGGACCATGTACAAAACCGTCGCCCGGGGCTGGACCACGTTGGGACTGCGGCCGCCCGCGTCGGTGATGGCGTAATGAACGCGGGCCTTGTCGCTCATATGCTCCCGCAGGAACTGAACGCCGATGTTCATCAGCTCCACCGCGTCCAGCGCGCTGCGGCCCCGATCTGGGCTCCCTGCGGCATGAGACGCCACGCCGGTAAAGTGATACTGCACCTGGATGCAGGAGTTGGAGGACCCGGTGGCCACCTCGTTGCGGTCCTCCGGGTGCCAGGTCAGGGCGGCGTCCAATCCGCGCCAGAGCTGGTCGCGGGCCATAAACGCCTTCGCCGCGCCGCCCTCCTCTCCGGGGCAGCCGTACAGGACCACGGTGCCGGGGCGCTTTGTCTTCTCCAGATATGCCTTCACCCCTATGGCCGCGGCCATAGCCCCCGCGCCCAGCAGGTTGTGTCCGCAACCGTGTCCGCAGCCGCCGGGAACCACCTCCGCGCGTTTCAGGCTGCCACCCTTTTGAGAGAGGCCTGAGAGAGCGTCGTACTCCGCCAGAATACCGATCACCGGACGGCCCGCGCCGAAGCTGGCGGAGAAGGCCGTTGGGATGCTGCAGATTCCTCTCTCCTCCGTGAAGCCCTCGTTTTTCAAGGTTTCACAATATAATGCGGCGGACCGCTCCTCCTGTAAGGAAAGCTCCGCATACCCCCAGATGGAATCCGCCGTCCGGGCGATCAGGTCCGCCTTTTCCTCAATGGCGGCCACTGCCGCCAGCTTTTCGTTGGTCATAGTCTTATACTCCTTTTCTTCAGTTCCGCCAATCGGCCTCTGCCTGTCGGGGCTGATGCTCGTGCAGACATCGCCGCGCAAAGTACGCCGGGTACAGCATGAAGAGACGGGAAGTGCCGCCCCACGCAATACAGCCGATTTTATTTTACCGCTCATTCAGCCGTTCTGCAAGAGCAATGCTATTTTTTTGCCGGCATCCTCCGGACGGCGGATATGCAGAGCACTTCAGGCTCCGTGCGTTTGGGCGGCCGCTGTAATTTTATTTTTTCAAAAGACCGGAACTTTTTTCCAATGCCTGCGTCTATCTTCTGTGAAAGCGGAACGGACCAATCGGGGCGTTCCGCGGAGAAAACGGGAAAAGGAGAATCATTATGAATCTGAAACAGAGATGCCTGTCTCTGGCGCTGAGTCTTCTGTTGGCGGCCAGCCTATGCGTCCCCGCGCTGGCGGCGGATACCGCCATGGATCAGGAGCTAAAGGAGGTGACGCTGGCCGTAAAAAAGGCAGTGGACGTCTCCGACCGCTATAGCGAATTCAATGGGACGGTGCAGGACATGGGCGCGCTGCGCTACTGGTCCCTGAGCTGGTCCGACGACGAAGGCGGCTATCTCAACATTCTGGCCTCCTCGGCGGGCAAGGTCATGCAGTACAGCGTCAATCAGGGCGGCGTCATGCCGCTGTCCTCGGGCGGATACGCCCCCACACTGGCAAAGGTCACGGCAGCGCAGGCAGCCAAGACCGCCGGCGCATTTTTGAACAGGGTGCTGTCCAGCGGCGAGACCGCCGCGCTGACGGCGGACAGCACGGTCTCGCCTCTGTACGATTCCAGCGCAGATTTTTCGTTCTCCGCCCAGCTGAAGCTTAACGGCGTGCCCTCCCCCATCCATGCACAGGTTCAGGTCGACTCCACGGACGGCGCCGTGACCTATTTCAGCCGCAATGACGTCTATGAGGCCCTCGTGGGCACGCTGCCGTCCGCCTCCCCGAAGGTGACCGCCGCCGCCGCAACTTCCGAGCTGTCCGCGGCCGTGAAACTGGAGCTTCAGTACGTGGATGCGGAAGACGGCAAGGCCGCCGTGTTGCGCTATGTACCCCTCTCCGGCGACGACCTCTATGTGGACGCCCAGACCGGCACGGTGGTGGATCTGACCAGCGTGTGGGACAGCCTGAACGCCGCAGCGGGCAGCAGCGGAAACGGCATCCCCGGCGTCACCGCCGCCCGCGAGGACGGCAAAGCCGACGGAGGGCTGAGCGACGCCGAGCAGGCCGCCATCCAAAAGCTCCAGGGCGTACTCTCCAAGGATGCACTGGACGCCGCTGTCCGCAAGGTAACGGCACTGGGGCTGAGCTCCTATACGCTCTCTTCTTCAAGTTACAGTCAGGACCCGGACACGGACGACGTAGTCTGCACCCTCTGGTACAAGCGCACACCGGCGTTCAGCGAATTGAAGGACGTGAGCGAGACTGACTACCGCAAGGGCGGTTATGAGCAGTTCAAGTCCCTGACGGTCAACGCCAAAACCGGCGCTCTGCTCAGCGGCTGGGGATACCGTCCCTCTTATATGAAAGACGTGCAGGCCGATCGCGCTCAGCTTCAAAACACGGCGGACGCCTTCCTAAAGCTGTACTGTCCGGATCGCGTCTCCCACGTGGCTCTGTACGGAGGCGAAGACGGCGAGTTCCGATACGACCGGAAGGAAAACGGATACTTCTACCACAACAACGGCGTGGACATCACTGTCGATCCCGCAGACGGCTCCGTGATGTGCTTCAGCAGCAGCTGGGATAAAGACCTGAAATTCCAGTCTGCCGACGGCGTGGTGGCTGAAAAGGCGGCTCTGACTGCCTACTGCAGCGCTTACACTGCCAAACTCCAATACATCGCCTATCCTGTGTCCGTGGACACCGCCATCCCAGTGTGGAAGATCTATGCCGACGCCTGCGGCTCCGTGGCCTACCGCTATGTGCTGGGCTATACCTACGAGACGGACGGCAAGGCGGTTCTTGGCGTGGATGCAAAGACCGGCAAGCTGGTGCGGGAGGAGCCGGAGGGCGTCTCCGCCGCGTACTCCGACATTGCCTCCAGTTATGCCAAAGCTCAGATTCAGGCGTTGGCGGACGCCGGCATCCGGTTCAGCGACAGCGACAAATTCCAGCCCGCCGCGAAGCTGACCCAGCGGGACTTGCTGGTACTGCTGCTTAACTCCTGCGGATACAGCTTCGATACGGAGGATCTCGCCGACGGCACGCTGGACCAACTCTATGAGGCTGCGTGGAACGAGGGCTTTCTCACCCGGGGCACACGCAGTCCGGAGCATGCCGTGACGCGGCTGGAGCTGGTGAAGGCCCTTGTGAGTGCCTCACCTTACTCCCAGGCGGCGCAGCTCAGGGGCATCTTTGTCACCTCCTTCCGGGATGCCTCTCAGGTCTCCGCCGGCGATCTGGGCTATCTGGCCATCGCGCAGGGGCTGGGCATCGTCAGCGGTGCCAAAGGAAAATTCTATCCCGCCAGAACGGCCACGCGGCAGGAGGCCGCCATGGTCCTTTATAACTACATGAGCCGCTGAGCCGTCCGACTTTCAAGCCGGACCGGAGCGGGATTTAGGCCGTAACGGCGCTGCTTTGCATTTGAAACGGCATTTTATTGTCTTGACCGAAAAGAATCCCCGGGGACGTTGAACGTCTCCGGGGATTTTCCGTATTTCCGAAGCTGATGCGTTTGCATTGCCTCCTGATAGACCGTGCTGCCAAAGAGCGCGTGCTCTCGCCGTTTACAGCACCTTGCTCAAGAAGTCCTGAAGCCGGGGATTTTCAGGATGGCCGAAGATCTCGTCGGGACTTCCCTGCTCCAGCAGCTTTCCGTCCGCCATAAACAGCACCCGGTTGCCCACCTCCCGGGCAAAGCCCATCTCGTGGGTGACGACCACCATGGTCATGCCCTCCCGGGCCAGTTCCTTCATCACGTCCAGCACCTCGCCCACCATCTCGGGGTCCAGAGCGGAGGTGGGTTCGTCGAACAGCATGACCTGCGGCTCCATGGCAAGCGCCCGCACGATGGCGACCCGCTGCTTCTGCCCGCCGGAGAGCTGGATGGGGTAAGCCCCCGCCCGGTCCTTGAGACCCACGCGGTCCAGCAGAGTCAGTGCCTTTTCCTCAGCGGCAGCCTTATCCATATGCCGGACCTTGATAGGAGCCAGCGTCATATTATCCAGAATCGTCATATGGGGAAACAGGTTAAAGTGTTGGAACACCATGCCCATCTTCTGACGGTGCTGATCAATGTTCAGCTTCACCGTCTTCCCGTCCTGAGTCTTCGTCCTGGTCTTGGTGATATCCACACCGTCAAAGACGATGGAGCCCTCCGTAGGTTCCTCCAGCAGGTTCAGGCTGCGAAGGAACGTGGACTTTCCGGAGCCGGAGGGGCCGATGACCACCATCACGTCGCCCCGGTTAATATTCACCGACACGTCGTCCAGCGCCTTGATGGCGCCTCTGTTGTAGTATTTTTTCAGTCCGGTGACCCGGATCAGACTACCGCCTGTCGCCACGGCTCATCCTCCTCTCGAAGTACGCAATGATCTTGCTGGTGGGGAAGGTCAGGCAGAAATACATGACCGTCGCCACAATCAGCGGCTCCGCCATAATGTACAGCGCACCTTTTGTGGCGTTGACGGCGGACATAATATCCTGCACACCGATGGTATATGTAATGGCGGATTCCTTGATGATAGTAACAAATTCGTTCGCAATGGCAGGCAGCGTATTCTTGATGGCCTGGGGCAGCACAACGTAGCGCATGTTCTGCCCCTGCGTCAGTCCCAGAGAGCGCGCCGCCTCGGTCTGGCCCCCGTCGATGGACTGGATGCCGGCGCGAACGATCTCGGAGAGGTATGCGCCGGAGTTCAGTGCCAGCGCCACCACGCCGGGAATGAACCGCTCCAGACGGATGAAACCCAGCACCGTCACCTTCGGCAGGTCGATCACGGCCTTATCAAACAGCAGGTAGTAAACCAGCCACAGCTGCACCAGCATAGGCGTGGCACGGAAAACCTCCACATAGACAGTGGCAATAAAGCTGACGGGATTGAACCGGCTCAGCGCGAAAAGAACCCCCTGCTCCCGCAGATGGCCCTCCCTGTCCACAGCCAGAAAGCGGAACGGTCTGAGATTGGACAGGCGCATGATTGCCAGAAGCAGCGCAAGGAAAAAGCCGAACAGCACCGTCAGCGCAGAGAGCAGTATGGTAATCACCATGCCCTGCTTAAAGAGGTCGGCATACTGCGCAACCATTTGGAAGTGTTCTGCGGTTATCAAGTCGCTCATGGAATGGCTCCTTTCAATTCAGGTCATGGGCTTGGAAACAGGCCAATTCCTCCCCGAAAAAACGGGGAGGAATTGGGCAAAATTCAAGTTTTGACCGCTCAACCGGCCTTAGAAGTAGAAGCGGAAGAGGAGGAAGCAGCGGAGGAAGAAGCGGAAGAAACAGCTGCATCCGTCTTCACGTTGCCGTTCTCATCCAGCAGACCCTCGTACTTGTTGCCGGAAGCCTGCGCATTGGCGTCGGCCACAAATTTCTCCAGAGAACCGTCGGCCTTGGCGGCGGCAATTGCGGCATTGACAGCCTCCATCAGCGGCGCATTTCCCTTCTGGACACCGATGGCGGAGCCCTCCACATCATAAGGAACATCCATCACAAGCTGCAGATCGGGATAATTTACCTGATAGCTCTTAGCCACGTCGGTCTCAATATAAGCGGCATCCAGCTTGCCGGACAGCAGCTCCGCAATAATGTCGGTGACCTTTGCCAGCTGAATAATGCTGGCATTGGGGGAATCCTTCTGAGCAAGGTCGGCCTGAATGGAGCCGGTCTGAGCGCCCACGGATACGTTGGGGTCGTTGATCGCCTCAAAGGAATTGTACTTGTCGGCATTGGCCTTCACCGTCACCAGAGACTGCCCGCCGGTATAATAGATGTCGGAGAAATCCATGGCGTTGGCGCGGGAGGGGTCGGGAGAAAGGCCGGCCATGCCGAGATCCACATTGTTCATACCTACTTCCATGATCACGCCGTCAAAATCCATGGGGACAACGTTCAGCTTAAGGCCCATGTAATCAGCGATGTACTGCGCCAGAGCCATGTCGAAGCCGGCCAGCGTGGGCTTTCCGTCATCGCCGATGGCGTAAAACTCATAGGGAGCGAAGTCGGGGGAAGTAGCCACGGTCAGCTCGCCGGGAGTCACGGTCTCGATGGCAGCCGCGGCAGAACTGCTGCCAGAGCCGCTGCCGGAGGCGGCAGAGCCGGAGGACGCGGTACCGCTGCTGCCGCAGGCGGCCAGAGACAGGGCCATTGCCAGACTCAGCGCAAGCGCAAAAAACTTTTTCATAATTATCTCATCCTTTTCCAAAAAATGTGCTCACCCGCAGGTGCGGGTCCCAATCATTTTCTTCCATGGAAGGGAGGCCCCTTCTTCTGAAACTTGCTATACCTTATCACGCTGGAAGCAGAATGTCAATACTTTTCCATAAAAAATGAATAATTATTTGCTTGAGTCCATTTTACCAGCGAAAATGGCCAGCAGATTGCTTATAAATCAGTAACTATATTGTGCATTTTAACAATTGAGGCTTTATAGAGAACATGAAAGTATGCATGCATATTCGCTAAAAATGTATATTTTTTGAATATATCCTCTTTACCTTTCTGCATTGTACGGATACGCCTTACCCATTCAAATTTCCGGAGGAAATCCATACTCTCCCGCGGACCTCTTCCCCAGAATCAGCTCCATCGCCTCCGGCGTGATCTCCATAGGTGGAATGGCGGCGGGGCGGCCGAGGAAATATCCCTGTATCAGATCCACGCCCAGGTCGATCACCGTCTCCAGCTCCCGGGGCGTCTCCACTCCCTCGGCAACCACCCGCATGTCCCGCTGGTGGGCATAGGACACCAAACTTGAAACAATTTCCTGACGGTCCCGGCTGGCGTCGATGCTGCGAATAATGGAAATATCAATTTTTGTAAAGGCCGGGGCCAGCTCCAGCAGATTCTTCTCGCTGTTGTAGCCGCTGCCGTAGTCATCCAGAGCAAACATGCCGGAAAAACCGGGAGCCTCCCGTTTGGCGCGGATACACGCGTTGTCCATGTCTTCAGCCTCCAGGATCTCCGTGACAATGCGGGGCTGAAGATCGGAAAAGCGCCGGTGGAATTCCGCCGCGCGCCGGGGCGTGAGGGCTTGGCTTGCGATGGAATTGACAAACAGCAGCGCATCCGGAACGGCACACCCCCGATTCAGCAGGTCCTGAAAAATTTCAGCGGACTTGAACCATGTCAGCCGCTCAATATCCCCCAGGCGCCCCTCCCTCCGGGCAATGTTAAGGATCTGCTCCGGGCCCTTCAGCGTGGTGGCATCCACGCGCATCAGCGCTTCATAGGCCATGATTTTTCCGGTATGGGCGTCCGCAATGGGCTGAAAATGGTAAGTAAGCCGTTCCTCGCCCAGTATCCTCTGAAATTCCTGACGGCACTCGGAGGACTCGCTGGCCTGATGATACTGCTCCAGATCAAACTCCGCCACGCCGTTTTTTCGGGCGTGCTTCACCTGATACATGGCAAAATCCGCATACTTCATCAGCTCTCCGATGTCGCGGCTGTCGCGGGGATACCAGGCAACACCGCCCGAAATACTAAGATACTGCGGTAATCCATCCGGCAGGATAATGGATTCCTGCCGCACGGCATCCAGAAGCCGGTCGATCCTGCTCCGAATCTCGCTCTGATTTGAATACCCATAGAAGAGTAAGAAGAATTCGTCGCCGGACTGCCGGGCCACCAGTGTTCCCGTGGGGGCCGCGTGCAGAAAGCACTGGCCCGCGCAGCGGATATACTGGTCCCCGGAATCATGGCCGAAGCGGTCGTTGATGCTCTTCAGATTATCCAGGTCGATCATCAGCAGCGCCGCCGTTCCAAGCTGCTCCGGAGACAGAAATAGATCGTCGGCCATGCGGCAGAACGCCCGCCGGTTGTAAATGCCGGTCAACAGGTCATAATCCCGCTCGTGTTCAATCCGCAGCCGTTCCAACGTGGCCGCGGTGGCATTCTCCGCCAGGCCCACCAGACAGCCGCCGTCCCGCCGGATGCTCACGCGGATATAGCGCACGCTGTCGCCGTCCTTAATTTTATACAGGCGGGAATCCTTCTTTGCGCTCTTGGAAATCAAATTTGAATCCAATTGCTCCAGCAGCCGTCCGAATTGATCCTGGGTTATCTCGGCCGCGTCCACATCCTTAATCCCCAGCATTGGGAAGAAATTCTCGGTGACGAACATGGATTCGCCGCCGCGGTACTCAAACCCGCCAAGTTCGACGCTTGCCATGTCAATGATCCGCAGCATCTGGGTCGAGGATTCCATCACGCTGCGGCTGAGGGAGACAATGGCTCTGGAAAACTGGTCAATCTCCCGGATCCCCGTAGCCGGCAGGTCCGGGATGCCGGTGTGACTTTTTCGGGCTTCGGCCACCCGATCCGCCAGAATCTTGATGGGGTCCGCCAGGCTGTGGCTGATAAAGGCGCTGCCTAAAGCTCCAAAGAGAATCGTCACCAGCGCGATGACAATCAGGAGGGTACGCATGTAATTAGAGAAGTAGTACAAATCCTTTTCCGCCGCCGCGCCGATCAGCACCCATTCCGACCCTGAGAAGGGGGCGTTGTTGCTATACAGGCGCAGAGGCTTCATGGCGGCGCAGTACTTCTGCCCCTCGGATACAAAGCTGACGCTGCCATCGCTGCGCTTCTCAACCGTCAGCGTCTCCGGCATCCGGTCGGAAAACACGCCGCTGGCCAGCACGGGCTTGTAGACACCGTCCCGGCAGGTGGCAAGAATATAAGAACCGGCGTCCTTATAAAGCTCTTCGGCGGGCAGTTGACGGCTCAGGTAATCTGTCTGCAATTCAACGCCCAGAACACCGTAGACCGTTCCGTTCCTCAGCTTCAGCGGCTGAGAATAGGAGATGCAGGCCGTGTCGGAGCCATCCAGCCGATAGGGCTGCTCGCTCCAATAGCCGCAATATTGTGCGGAAAGGCTCCCCTTTGCATTCCGCGCAATCTGGAAAGGCTGTTGAAAAAAGTCCCGTCCGGAGCCGGAGCGGAACGTGTACTGCGGCTTCCAGTCCGAGCTGGTGGACAGGTGCGACCGGACCACCGCCACCGGTGCCCGCACCAGCAGCAGGTCCGCGTTGCGCATGGATTGGGGGGAGGAAGGGTCCATGTCCCGAATGCAGATGCCGGAGAAGGAGGCGTCCTCCCAATTGAAATCATCGGAGAGCTCCCGGGTATTCAGGATCACAAAAATACCGGAGAGCCGCTTGGCGTACAGGGTGGAAGTCAGCTCCGGGACAATTCTGGTCAGCAGCTCGTCTCCGCCCGGGCCGGAGCCGCTTGGCCCCAGCGCGTCCGGATCCAGCGATCCGTCTTCAACCATGTCGGAGGCGGTGGCGTTGATGTTTTCCCGCAACGATGAGAGATTGCTCCAGGAAGAGACCATGGCGGTTTCCAGATAGTCCCGCCGGTTTTCCACCTGCTGGATCAGCATTTGATCGGAGTTTTCCCTCAGTTGCGGGAAAACTCCGCTGATGAAAACACCTCCCATAAGGAGGGCAATCTCCAGGGCCAGCAGTCCCAGCATGGGGAGTATAAGGAAACGGGACACAGACCGCTCCGCGCCGGGTCCCGCCGTCTTATTCAGTTTCATAAGCACTCTCCCTCCCAAACAGTCTGCCGGCGGGGAAACGGAGTCACTCAACTCTCCATCAGGTCTTGCAGCCGGGTCAGCGTCGCCGCGTACCACTCCTCGAAATGCTGGTCCGAGACAAAGGCCCCTGCCGCGGAGTCCAGACTCTGCCCCGTCTGAAGTCGGGCGAGAACCTCTTTCCGATCCGCCGCCGCCTGATCGCTCATGGAATACTCCAGCTCATTGCGGATATTGCAGCCGCCTTTAAATGCCGGGGGCGTATAGAGAAGATTTTCATTGACTGTGTCCACAGACACCGTAAGGATCTCTTTCATCAGCTCCGTAAGCGCAAAGCCGCTGGCCTTGATGGCCGTCATACTGTTTGCCGCCTTCGTAACGGGGAGATAGCCCGAATCCACAGAAAATTGAATATTCCGCTGGGCGTCCGTAAACCATTTCAAAAACTCCACGCTGGCAGCGACCTCTGCCTCCGTGCCGTTCGTGACCACCATTCCCGCCCCCTGCTGGATGGCGCAGGGCTTCCCGCCGCGGAACTGGGGGCAGGGCAAAATTTTCAGCTTAATAGAATGACTTTGCGTATCACTGGTGGAAACGCTGTCGGGCAGGTAGGTGGCGCTGGAGGAGGAACCGACGCAGGCAATAATATTACCGGTTTTCAGATCGTCGCTGCGGAAACGGCCGGTAGCCGTGAAATACCCTTTTACATATGGAACATAGTAGTTATCCCATAGCTTTCGAATCACGCCGCGGTCAAAATTCAGCTCCGCCTTTCCGTTCTCCACGGCAACGAGTTCCGCCCCCAGCTGCATGGAGCCGGCAAAAAAGTAGTTGGCCATGGCATCCCGCCCGAACAGGGCCTTGCCGTCATTCGGCTCGGGCGTCAGGCTGTCCGTCCAATTGTAGTAGCTCTCCGCCGCTTCCGTAACGCCCTCCACCGTGGCAAGAACGTCCAGCGGCGCGCCGGTCGCCCGGGCAAAAACGTCCCAGTCCGTCTCGTTTATCGCAAGAATCTCCACAGACTTGGCCACTGGGAATATCTTGATTTCTTCCCCGTTAAACTGACCCTCTCTCAGAAAGCTCTCCACATACCGGTCCTGTTCCTCCTCTGTCAGATAGGAGTCCAAATCCGCCACAAAACCCATCTGATCCAGCTGATACGCCGTGTCGGCATAAGCTGCGACAATTGAAGGCAGCTCCTCCGCGCCCACCTCGCCCTTTGCCGCGGCGAGCACGTTGCTGGCCAGATCGGATACCGTCCCCTGACTGCTGCTGGTCACAACGATTCCCTTGTCCTTGCCCACCGTGGCGTTGAACTCTTCCACCAGCGCGTTGAAGGAGGTGAGCTGCGCGCCGTTGTAATAGCTCCAGACCGTAATGGATATGGGCGCAGAGGCGGAAGCCGCGCCCGTCCCGCCGCAGCCGGTCAGAAGCAGCACGGCGGAAAGCGCCGTCAGGGTGGATGCGCAATGGTGCTTCATAATACCCCTCCTATTTAACCTCCATCGGTAAGGCCGCTCC
The DNA here is from genome assembly GCA_023395775.1 of Bacillota bacterium. GTDB lineage: Bacteria > Bacillota > Clostridia > Oscillospirales > Oscillospiraceae > Oscillibacter. The sequence continues at coordinate 2,946 of JAEWYA010000093.1, read as the reverse complement.
GCGTCCGTTCTTTGAAGTTTTGGCTCAAAATGTGGGCCTGAATCTTGAATGTCTTGTATTCTACCACAACTTTTGGGGAAGTACAACACCGCGATTCGACCATAAGTGTCCCCAATCTGCTTTTTTCGCCGACGCCGCGCGGTGCGGAATTATAATTTTTTCTCCGAAGTCTTCTTGCAATCGGAGAAGGGCTGTGTTATATTCAATATTAATGCAAGGCACTTTTGTAAAAGTTGGAGGCGAATGCTGTGGTAAAGTCCGGAACGATGTCCACCATCGAGCTGCGCAGGCAGAATCGAAACCGTGTGTTCCGCAGCCTAATCGATTCGGGGGAACCGCTCACCAAGCAGGACCTGGCCGCAGAGCTTTTTATGAGTCTGCCCACCCTGACGCAGAATCTGAAGGAACTAGGCGCCATGGGCCTGATTGACGCCTCCTGCACCACGGACTCCACCGGCGGGCGAAAGCCCCGGCTGATCTCCGTAATACCGGACGCCCGATTTGCCGTCGGCATTGAGCTGTCCAGCGGCAGCATCCGCATGGTGGCGTTGGACCTGAAGTGCAATCAACTGGCCTTTCAGCAGTTTGTCCGGCCCTTTGAAAACACAGAGCCGGCCGCCAGAGAGCTGGCCGGTCGGCTGGAACAGTTTCTGGATGATGGAAATCTCTCCCGGGAACGACTGCTGGGCGTTGGGATTACGGTCCCCGGCATCGTCAACGCGGACCAGACCGTCATTGAGTACGCCCCCACCGCCCGGATCGGAAAAATGAGTTCCATCTGGGTGAACCGCTATATTCCCTATCCCACGTTTCTGGACAACGACGCCACCTGCGGCGGCTTTGCGGAGTGGTGGAATCATGCGGAAATGGAAAATCTGGCCTATCTGTCCCTCAGCCGGGGCATCGGCGGCGCGATTCTGGTAAACGGCAGCGCTTACGACGGCGACCATCACCGCTCCGCGGAATTCGGCCACATGTGCATCCATCCCGGCGGGCGGGTATGCAACTGCGGCAAGCGGGGATGTCTGGAGGCGTACTGCTCCGCCACCCGTCTTTCAGACGACCTGCACATCACACTGGAGGACTTCTTTGCCGGCCTCTCCGCCGGAAATCCCGCCTATCAGAACACCTGGGAGACTTATCTGGACGATCTAGCCCTGGCTGTCAGCAATATCCACACCATGCTGGACTGCAACGTGGTCATCGGCGGCGCGTTCCCGCAGTTTCTGGCCAACTATCAGGGAGCGTTGGAAGATCGGCTGAGCCATCTGAATCCCTTTACCGATGACGGGGACTACGTCCACTTCTGCCGCTATCACGACCGGTCCATCTGTGTGGGCGCGGCCCTGCGGTATATCGCGGAGTTTATCGCGCAAGTATAAGACAGCGCCGCACCCTCTGCGGTTTCTGCCCCGAAATACGTCTGCTTGTGCATTTTCCTCCATCCTGCGCGAGAATCCCGAATGGGCTGACGCATGTCAGCGTTCATTTCCCCCTTTCACCCTTTTTTCGGAAGCGGGCGGAGGTCCCGCCGAGAACATCCTGTCGGACGTTCCCGGCGGGCTTTTTTATCCCCTTAAAGGTGAAAAGATTCTCTTGTGGAAACAGAAAAATAGCCATAACAATTTTATGAATTGTGCCAAATCTGTTTTACCTGCACAAAAACCTATTGACAGCGGACCTCTCAATGTGTAATATTTTGCTTAAGAAAAGTATATTTGCAAAAGTCGTTTTGTTATTTGACAAATTTTGTACCCCACCGCGCAAAAGTGTGCGGAAAACATACGGTATTACAAATTTGGAAAAGGAGCGAACACGATGAAGAAGAAACTTTTGTCTCTGGCCCTTGCAGCAATGATGACCCTCTCTCTCGCCGCCTGCGGCAGCGGAGGGGCCTCTTCCGGGGCAGCCAGCGCCTCCGCCGGCAGCGGCAGCGCCAGTGCCAGTACCGCTGCTTCCAGCGGCGTAAAGGTGGGCGTGTCCATGCCCACGCAGTCTTTGCAGCGCTGGAATCAGGACGGTTCCAACATGAAGGCCGAACTGGAAAAAGCGGGCTATGAAGTGGACCTTCAGTATGCCGGCGACAACGACATCCCCACTCAGGTTAACCAGCTGGAGAACATGATCACCGGCGGCTGCAAGGTTCTGGTCGTCGCCTCCATCGACGGCTCCGCCCTGACCGAGGTTCTGAAGGGCGCCAAGGACGCCAACATCCCCGTCATCGCCTATGACCGTCTGATCATGAACTCCGACGCCGTCAGCTACTACGCCACCTTTGATAACTACAAGGTCGGTCAGTTCCAGGGCAACTACATAAAGGATGCGCTGGATCTGGACAATCAGGCCGGACCCTTCAACATTGAGCTGGTCACCGGCGCGCCGGATGACAACAACGTGAACTTCTTCTTCGGCGGCGCTATGGACGTGCTGCAGCCCTACATCGACTCCGGCAAGCTGGTAATTCCCTCCGGCCAGACCTCCAAGGCCCAGTGCGCCACCCCCAACTGGTCCACTGAGGAATCCCAGAAGCGCATGGAGAACCTGATCACCTCCAACGGCTACGGCCCCACCGGCACCAAGCTGGACGCGGTTCTCTGCTCCAACGACTCCACCGCCAACGGCGTGACCAATGCTCTGCTGGGCGCGGGCTACACCGCCGACAACATGCCCATCATCACCGGTCAGGACTGCGATAAGCCCTCCGTGAAGAACATGCTGGCAGGCACTCAGAGCATGTCCATCTTCAAGGACACCCGGACTCTTGCCTCTCAGGTCGTTGAAATGGTGGACTGCATCCTCCAGGGCAAGGAAGTCCCCGTGAACGACACCAAGACCTATGACAACGGCACCGGCGTGATCCCCTCCTTCCTGTGCGATCCCGTGGTCTGCACGAAGGACAACTACAAGGAGCTGCTGATCGACTCCGGATACTATACCGACGCTGAT
>JAEWYA010000059.1 GCA_023395775.1 Bacillota bacterium | reverse complement strand
CGCAGTACTCTTTGGCCATGGAAATGGTCTTGTTGTTGCTGCCCCAGATGCCCATGGGCACCATACCGGCTGCATAGACCAACTCCTCGGGCGCATAGTAGGGCAGAATACCGATGACCTTCTTCCCCTGCTTCTTATACTCGCCCAGGACGCGGTGAGGATGCTCGGAAACTTCCTTAAATTCGTTCAGCAATACCTCGATGCTCATGCCCGGGCCTCCTTCTGCTTTTTATTCTCCTCCATAGCCTCTACCAGGCCCTGGACACGGGTCTCATACTGAGCCTCGTTGAAATTCCGGGGATCGGCCTGATCGCCGTCGAATCCGGCGCAGGGGACGCCCAGATCCTTGGTAAAGCGGCGCTGCATCTCGGCCATGTAGCCGGACCAGGGCTTGCAGGAGCGGTTGTAGTGGACCAGCACGCCGTCCACCTTGTTGTCCCGGCAGATACCCTCGCGCCATTCCACGCCCTGCTCAATACAGACACTGTTGGGGGCCTTGCAGTATGCGCGGGCCATTTCATCCAGGTCGTTGTAAACAAAGCCGAACGCGGGGGCATACACCACGGCGGTGACGTTGACGCCGTTGGCCTTCAGGGGCTTGAAGAGGGTCTTCAGGTTGGGCCAGCAGGGGATACCCTCAAACATGACGCGGTACTGCTCGGGGAACGGAGCGGTGGTGGTGCCGTTTTTCACATGCTCCTCCAGCTCGCTTGCCAGCAGCTCGAACGCCTCGGCAGTCTCCACCTTGCCGCGGGCGGTCACCACGTCGGCCATGTGGTTGAACAGATCAAAACCGCTCATGGGGGCGGGCTTATACTGTAAATAGTCGCATACCTTCAGCCACGCCTTGGCGGTGCGGTTGGCATTGGCACAGGCCTGCTCAAACTTCTTCTCATCGAACTTCACGCCGGCAATCTTCTCCATCTGCTTGATGGCCTCGTCGAACTGGCCGCGGATGTAGGCCACCTGAGAATCGCTGACGGTGACCTCGTTGTTATACGGCACGTCGATCATAATAAGGGGAATGTTGTGCATCCGGGCAATGTTCTCATACCACTTGGTCATGCAGTTGCAAATGTTATTGCAGCACAGCACAAAGTCCGGCATGGGGACCCGGCGGGACTCATTGGTAGTCTCAACGCCGGCGGCGTAAGCCAGAGAGATCCGGGCGTATCCGCAGATATCGGGATCAAAGCCCAGAGACTCGGCGGCTTCGCACATCCGCTGTCCGTCGTGCTGAGCGCCGATACCGGCGGCCTGGTTCTCCGGATACACCACGGCAAGGCCAAGCGCCTCGGCAATCTCGCAGGGGAACTTGGAAGACGACCAGCCCACGGGACGGCCCGCCTTCTTAGCGTCCCACGCTTCGGCGTACACCTTGGTGACAACATCGCGCAGCGCCTGTGTGCCGGGGCTGACCGGCTTTGGAGCTTTCTTTACAGGAGCCGCTTCAGGAGCGGCCGCAGTGGCTTTTTCATTTTCGGCCATGAAAATACCCTCCGTTCTTAAATAACTGTCCTCTATTTCGCCGTGTCCGAAAAAACGGCCCGGCGCGTGGTTCCCCTTTCGGGGATCACTTGCAAATTATTTGGTCGCCTTCTGCCATGCGAACAGCGCCGCGCCCAGCGCGCCGTTGTACTGGGTCAGGGGCGAGGTATAAATGGGATGGCGCAGCGCATCCTGGAGCGCGGAGACCACGCCACCGTTCTGGGCGACGCCGCCGGTCATCACCACCGCATCCCGCACGCCAATGCGGTTGGCAAGGCCCACCACCCGGGAAGCCACAGACTTATGGATGCCATTGATGATGTCGCGCTTGTCGCTGCCCTTAGCCAACTGACTGATGACCTCGCTCTCGGCGAACACGGTGCAGGTGGAGCTGATCTCCACGTTCTTGGTGGACTGGGCTCCCAAATCCGCCAGATCCTCCACCTTCACCTCCAGCACCCGGGCCATCACATCCAGAAACCGGCCCGTTCCGGCGGCGCACTTGTCGTTCATGGCAAAGTTCACCATGACGCCGTTTTCAATCTCCAGAACCTTCACGTCCTGTCCGCCGATATCGATGACGGTGTGAACATCCGGAAACAGGAAAAACGCGCCTCTGGCATGGCAGCTCAGCTCGCTCATCTGGTGATCGGCTATGTCGTCCAGGGAATTGCGGCCGTAGCCGGTTGCCAGAATAAACGCCATGTCCTCTTTCTTCATTCCGGCGGCTTCCAGCACCTCCGCAATGGCGCGGGTGGGACCGCTGGTTCCCGCGCCCACGCCCACCAGAGACTTGGCGACGATCTCGCTGCCGTCTTTCAGGATCACGCACTTGGACGCGGTGGATCCCACGTCGATGCCCATTGTATAAATTGTTTTCATACGGTACCTCCTGGCGGCGGTGGGAAACGCAACCCTTTTTTCGTGGATTTTCTGGAAAGAGTCCGCTCAAAATCCGCCGAAGTCCTTTAAAATCGGTGCTTTTCTTATTATTTACCAACCCTAGAATACCATACGGATGTAAATTGTAAATACTGCCGCGCGTTATAAAATTAGCACATCTTGCTTTTTCGTTTTGCCTGATTGGGACTTTTACTAAATAGAAAATTGAAAATTCGACGGATTGCAAGCCCTCCCGCAGGCAAAACAGCTCTCTGCCCGAAAAATCCGGCCGTCTGCCGAAAATGGTTTCAGCAGACGGCCGGGAATTGGGATCAGCACGGCTCGGGCACCGCGCTCCCCGGAATTGCCTCAGATCTTGTTGACAGGGCAGACAACGGGCCGTCCGTAGCAGACATTGACAAGATCGGTGGCGGAGGAGGTGCAGCAGTTAATCACTGACTGTTCCGTAGAGGCCGCGGTGTGCGGAGTCAGGACCACGTTGTCCATGTCCAGCATCTGGCGGCTGTTCTCGCTGAGCGGCTCGGGCTCATATACGTCCAGGCCCGCGCCAAACAGAACGCCGGTCTTCAGAGCCTCGACCATCTCTTCTTCACGGATCAGGCCGCCGCGGGCCACATTCAGAAAAATGGCGCGGGGCTTCATCATCTTGAACTGTTCCATACCCACGGTATGCTCTGTGGAGGGCATCAGCGGCAGGTGAATGGAGACGAAATCGGCGGTCTTCCAAATTTCATCGGCACTGTCTTTCAGCTCGATGGGCAGGCCTCCCAGCTGCTCCTTCGTCACATAGGGGTCATAGCCGATAACCTTCATGCCCAGGCCGTTGATGCACTTGGAGGCAAACAGCTTGGAAATTCGGCCGCAGCCCACTAAGCCCAAAGTCTTTCCCTCCACCTCGACGGTGTTTTCAAGACCCATGCGGACATAGAAGTTGCCGCTACGGAATTGCTTGTCAACATAGTTGAACCGGCGGGCAGTCATCATCAGCAGCATCACAGCGTGTTCTGCCACAGCGTTGGCGTTGCCTGCGGGAGCGAAAACCACCTGGATCTTCTTCAGGGTAGCGTGATCGAGGTCGATGTTGTCCAGACCTGCGCCCTGTTTGCCCACGCCCTTCAGCTTCTGGCTCACATCCATCATGGCCGCGGTCACCGGCTCGGTGCGGCACATGATGACGTCGGGCTGATATTCCTTCAGCTCCCGGATATAAGTCTCCTCATCCAGAGCGCCGGCAACCTTGACTTCCACATCGTTGTTGTTGAAAATCTGAGTTGCGACGTCACTGAGACGGTTCGTGTAATAGGCCTTGAATTTCATGTCTTGCGTTCCTCCATAAATCCGTTTTTGAGTGCGGCGGTTCCCCTGCGCCGCATATTGTTTCCTTTATCGTGGCATCATCATATCGTACTTTTTTCTGTTTTGCAAGTATTCCTGCAAAAATTTTATAATTTTTCATAATTTCCGTCATTTTTGCTCGGTTTCTCAATCAGTTTTCGTCATTCTGCAGAGCAAAATCCTCTCAACATCCTAGAAAATAAAGGAAGTCGAGAGGATTTATGATTGATCTTGTGATTCGTCAGTGGTTTCCTGCTTGAAGCGGACTCCCCTATTGACGCTCTCCCTGGCTGAACCGCTTTGCGTACTGCTTCGGGGGCAGTCCCGTCAGGGCTGTAAATGTGCGGATGAAATGCTCATTGCTCTGAAAACCAACGGCTTCCCCCGCCGCCTGAACCCTCAGGCCGTCCTGCAAAAGACGGCGGGCCCGGAGGATGCGGGTGTTGATGACATACTCCATGACGCTGAAGCCCGTAGCCTCCTTGAAGCAGTGGCTCAAATAGTATTTGCTGATAAAGAACTCCGACGCCACCCGTTCCAGCGTCAGTTTTTCCGAGAGGTGAGCCTGCAAATACTCCAGCACGGCGCTGATTTTCAGCGTTCCCTCCCGTGCCCCCGGAAGAGGGGGACTCTCGATCTGGCACAGTTCATCCGCCTGCCGCCGGGCCGGAGCGATGGACAGCGCCAGCAATAAAAATTCCGACAGCAGCAGCATCTGGTTCAGATCCGAGCCAAATTCCGTACTCTTCCGCCCCTGCTCCCAGTCCAGCCGCTTCAAAAGAGACAGCAGTTCGTTGTACCGTCCGCCCATCTCCACCATCCGCTCCGCTTCCTGCACCCTGCGGTAGAAGTCGGTCTGAGGGGCGGACAGCGCATGAAGCGTGGGAATCGGCACGTGGAGTACGTAGCGTTCATAGGACTCGGAGGCCAGCGTTTTATGCAGCGTGGCGTCCGGCAGGATAAACAGGGCCGCCGGGTGCAAAGAATATACCTGATTCTCCACAAACATCTCCCCGCCCAGGGAGACCGGCATCAAAAACTCCACGCTCTCGTGGAAATGAGGCCGGTCCATGTACCACGAATTGTCCCGGCTCATCTTCAGATAAAACGGCTGCACCTGCACGCCAGACCACTCCTTCCGCCTCTTTGTCCGAACATGCAAATCAAACAGCAAAACAATATCCGCTAATTTTTTCGCGCAAATGTTCCTTTACAGAGGATTGTTGTGTGCTACTATAATAAATGACTTTCTATGAAAATACAAGTCCTTTTGTGCAATTTCGACAGGAAAAACTATGATATGGAGGCAATCTTATGGGAAAAGTTTGTTCGCTCTCCGAAGCCGTGTCCAAATACGTGAAGAGCGGAGACACCATCTGCTTTGGCGGCTTCACCACCAACCGCAAGCCCTACGCTGCGGTCTATGAGATCCTGCGTCAGGGTCAGAAAGATTTCACCGTCTGGGCCGGCCCTGCGGGCGGCGATTGGGACATGATGATCGGTGAGGGCCGCGTCAAGGCCTATATCAACTGCTATACCGCCAACTCCGGCTATACCAATGTGTCCCGCCGGTTCCGCGCCGCCATTGAGGCCGGCGAGCTGACCTATGAGGACTATTCTCAGGATGTCCTGATGCTTCAGCTCCACGCCGCCTCCCTGGGTCTTCCCTTCCTGCCCGTGCGCCTGATGGGCGGCTCCGGACTCACGGAGTACTGGGGCATCAGCAAGGAGCAGCGCGCCGCGATGGACTCTGTGGACAATGATAAGTTCGTCATGGTAGACAATCCGTTCAACCCCGGCGAGAAGGTCGTGGCCGTGCCGGTGCCCCGGCTGGACTGCGCTGTGATCCACGTGCAAAAGGCTTCTCCCGACGGAACCTGCATCATTGAGGGCGCCGAGTTCCACGATGTGGACATCGCCGATGCCGCCAAGCGCACCATTGTCACCTGCGAAGAGCTGGTCTCCGATGAATATATCCGCCGTGACCCCACCCTAACCCGTATCTTCGGTCAGTGCGTGAACGCTGTCGTTCATGCGCCCCACGGCGAATGGCCCGCCCAGTGCTACGGATAATACGATGTGGACGGCGACGCCATGAAGGAGTACGATAAGGCCTCCAAGTATCAGGATGCCGAGGACGCCAAAAAGCAGCTGGCCAAGGCCGCCGAAAAAGCCGCGAAGGCCGCCGCAAAGAATCCCGAGGACGCTAAGGCCGCCGAGACCGCCACCAAGGCTGCCGCCGCTTCCAAGGCCGCAGAGGATGGCTCCGCCGTTCCCGAGACCTTCCGGGATTATATGGATAAGTGGGTGTACAGCGTCAAGACCCACGATGAACTGTTGGACAAGGTTGGCGCCAGCCGCCTGATCGCCACCAAGAATGTTCCCGGCCTGGGCTATGCCGGCAAGATCCAGTAAGGGGAGGGCTTAACAATGTCTGATTATAAGAATTACACCAAGCAGGAAATGCAGGCCTATGCCATCGCCAAGAATATCAAGGAAAACCAGATCGTCATTGTGGGTACGGGCCTACCGCTGATCGGCGCGTCCCTGGCCAAGCGGGTGGTCTGCCCCTCCTGCCATCCCATCGTGGAGAGCGGCCTGATGGACTGCTCCCCCGTGGAGGTTCCCCGCTCCGTGGGCGACAACCGCTTTATGGCGCACTGCGCCGTGCAGTGGCCCAATGTCCGTTTCATCGGCTTTGAGGCCAACGAGTGGCTGCATGACGAGGACCGTCTGATCGCTTTCATCGGCGGCGCTCAGATTGATCCCTACGGCAACGTGAATTCCACCTGCATCTACGGGAAAGGCGACTATGTCAAGCCCCTGACCCGGTTTACCGGCTCCGGCGGCGCCAACGGCATCGCCACCTACTGCAACACCGTCATCATGATGCAGCACCAGAAGCGCCGCTTCATGGACAAGATCGACTATGTGACCTCCTGCGGCTGGATGGACGGCCCCGGCGGCCGCGAGAAGGCGGGTCTGCCCGGCAACCGCGGTCCTCAGATGGTGGTTACCGACCTTGGCATCATGAAGTTCGACGAAACCACCAAGCGGATGTACCTCGCCTATTACTATCCGTTCTCCTCTCCCGAGATGGTGCAGGAGAACACCGGGTTTGAGGTGGACGTCAGCCGCGCGCAGCTGATGGAAGGCCCCAGCGAGGAGATCATCCGCGTCATTCGTGAGGAGATCGATCCGGGTCAGGCGTTCATCAAGGTTCCCAAGGCGAAATAAGTTT
>JAEWYA010000024.1 GCA_023395775.1 Bacillota bacterium | reverse complement strand
GGATAGGCGGTACCCACGGTGACGGAACCAGTTTCCAGCCCCCGGATCTCCGCGGTCAGCTGGGCATACCGCTCGCCGTTCCGGGACAACTCCTGCAAGAGGGGCAGCAGCCGAAGACAGTCCCCCGTGGGCGTCACGCCACCCCGGCTGCGCTTCAGCAGGGGAAAACCCGCCTCCTTTTCCACTGAGTCCACCATGCGGCTCATACCGGAGGGAGTATACCCAAGCTGTTCCGCCGCAGCGGACAGGCTGCCCGCCTCAATAACGCGCAGAATGCCGCTGCACTTCTCCGTATCCATAGAGGCCTCCTTAATTGCTGATTTGTCAAATAAAATATGAGATACTTTCGCTTTACGCAAGCATATCCCCGTGCTATCATTCTGTCAAGTTCATTGGGGAGGCGGTCTGAGGATGACAAGGGGAAGGGCGGAGGCGCTGCTAGCGGGAGTGATCCTGGCGCGCAGCACATCGTATTTGTTCACAAAGATTGGACTGCGGACCCTTGGAACGTTCAATCTGATGGGAGTCCGATTTCTGTTGGGTTTCCTGCTGCTGGCGCTTCTGTTTCACAAACGGCTGCTCCATTTGAAGAAAGCGACCGTTCTGCGGGGAATGGCTCTTGGGTTTTCATTTTTTATGGTGATGTCGGCGGAGCTAACCGGGCTTAAGACCACGCCTACATCCACCGTTTCATTTTTGGAGAATATCGCCGTCGTGTTTGTCCCACGTTTCGAGGCGGTGCTGCGCCGCCGCTTGCCGGGCCGCCGGACCGCACTGGGCGTGGCAACGGCGCTGGCGGGTGTGGCGCTTTTGACCTTACGGGAGTCGCTCTCCATCGATGTCGGAGAGTGGTTCTGCATCGCCGCCGCGATGCTTTACGCCGGCTCGATCATCCTGACGGACCGCCTCTCCCGTCAGGATGATCCGCTGACGCTGGGAATTTTGGAGGTTGGATTTATCGGCGTATTTGCACTGGTCGCCTCGTTTTTAACGGAGAAGCCCCGGCTGCCCGCCGGCGGCGTGGAGTGGGGCGTGATTCTGATGCTGGCGGTGGTATGTACCGGATTCGGATTTACGCTCCAGCCGGTTGCTCAGCGGTATACCGGTGTGGAGCGGGCGGGCTTGTTCTGCGCACTGAATCCCGCGTCCGCCGCCCTGCTGGGCACATTATTCCTCCACGAACGGCTTGGGTGGCGAGGATTTACGGGATGCGGGCTGGTACTGGCCTCTGTGGTGCTGTCCCATTTTGGGGAGCCGGTTAAGCGGGAAATTGCAGAGGAAAAAGCTACTTAAAAAGAAGATAGCATCCAGAGGAGCACCGTCGGCGCTCCTCTGAGTATTTTTGCAGAGGTTATCACAAAGTGCCACTTGACCGTGAGAGCAGTACACCGGAACAATTGCAGAAGCGCGGACTGTGGACACGAACTGTAAAATTTGGTAGCCGGGGACTTGACAGTCGCCTGCGAGATACCCTATCATAAGTAGCAGAGAGATACCGTAGAGAGACGTTCTGTTGGCAGGCGTGGGTATGGCAGAGGGTTTGCCCGACGCCGAAAACACTGGACGGGATTGGAAGGAACGGGTATGCTAAAGATCAATCTGAAGCAGTTAGAGGCGTTCACAGCCACGGCGGAGTATGGCAGCTTTACCAAGGCGGCAGAGGAGCTTTACCTGACGCAGTCCACCGTCAGCGCCCACATCCTCACGCTGGAGGCGGAGCTTGGCGTTCAACTGATCCTGCGGGGCGCACGGCGGAAGCTGACGCTGACGGAGGAAGGGCGGCGGGTCTACGGCGCGGCGCGGGATATCCTGGACCGCTGCCAGCTTCTTCAGGACCCGGAGTCTACTGCCCGGCGGGAACTGAGTGTCGGCGCGTCCACGGCTCCGGCTCAGTACCTGCTTCCAGGGTTGCTGTCCGGTTTTCTCCAACACCACAGCGACAGCCGCTTTCTCCTGCGCCGGGGCGACAGCGCTCAGGTCCACAACCTTTTGAATCAGGGAGAGGTGCGCATCGGCATAGTTGGGGCGGCACTGGACCGGCGGGAATTTAACTATCAGACGCTTTGCGACGATCGGCTGGTGCTGGTTACCGCCGCCACGGAGCGATTCCGGGCGCTGAAGGCGCAGGGGGCCTGCGGGCGTGATCTGTTGGAGGAACCCTTCATTGTCCGGGAGGAGACCTCCGGTACGCGCCGGGCTGCGGAAAGCTACTGGAAAAAATGCGGAGTCCTGCCCGAGAAGCTGCGAATAGTAGCCTGCATGGATAATCCGGAGGCTATCCGGCGCAGCGTGGCGGAGGGGATGGGCGTCTCGGTGATGTCCGAGCTGTCTGTCCGGGAGGATGCGGCTGCCGGGAAGCTGCTGGCCTTCGAACTGGATGAGAACGGCTTTTTCCGGCGGATCTACCTCGTTTGGCGTAAGGATGTGAGCCTTACCCGGACGGAGCAGGCTTTTGTCAGTTACCTCAGATCAGAGTTGAAGAAATAGTGTGCAGCGGGGGGGGGGCGCGCGCCCCCGGTGTGTGTT
>JAEWYA010000231.1 GCA_023395775.1 Bacillota bacterium | reverse complement strand
ACCCGACAGCCCCTCGATCTTATCCTTGAAGGGCAGCACCGCAAACAGCGGTAGCGTGCCCACGATAATGAGGAAAATCAGCCTCCGGGCCGGGGGCAGCGGCGTGGGCGTGGAGCGATGGGCGATGTCGCCGATGCCCTGAAAGAACTCAAAGAACATCGCCTTGATATCCGCCCAGTAGGCCACAAACACGGCCGCCAGCGTACCCAGATGCAGCAGTACGTCGAAAAAGTCCGGTGGGGTTCCAATACCCGTCTGCCCCAGCATGTACTCCGCAATGGCCAGATGGCCGGAACTGGAAATGGGCAAAAATTCTGAAACGCCCTGGATAAGACCCAGGACGATGGATGTCAGCAGTGACAAAAATTCCACTCTCCTTTATGTACGGGAACGTTTATTTCCGGTCTCCGCGCGGGCAGCGAAGAGAGGCCGGCTCTCCGCGATGTGCCGCGTGTTTGATTCTATCCTTACGCGGCTCACGGAACTATTTGGAATTATACCATAACGGGGTTTAAAATTCCAGTCATATTTACACTTCCTCCGTCTGCCAAATGTCCGAGGAAGTTTTGAGAAAGCTGAGGCGGCGGGTTTCCCCGCCGCCCCTTGCATTTAGTTTCAGGCTTTTTGCAGCTTTTCCAGGGCGGACCGGGCGGCGGACTGCTCCGCTTCCTTCTTGCTGTGGCCCCCTCCGGCTCCAATTACCATACCGTTGAGCAGCACCTCCGCCAGGAAGGTCTTGTCGTGGTCCGGCCCCCGCTCCCCCGTCATACGGTAGAGGAGGACCTGATCGGCCTTGCGCTGGACCAGCTCCTGAAGCTCCGTTTTAAAGTCCCGCCGCCGCTCCTCCACGGCCTCTTCCCGCTCCGCGTCCAGCAGGCACCGGTGAATCAGCGCAGAGGCCGCCGTGATGCCGCCATCCAGATACACTGCGGCAAGCACCGCCTCGGTGGCGTCCGCCAGGATGGAGATCCGCTCCCGGCCTCCCCCCGCTTCCTCTCCTCTGCCCAGCTTCAGATAACGGCCAAGTTCCAGCTTCCGCGCTACCTCATACAGGCTTTGTTCGCATACCAGCGCCGCCCGAATGCGAGTCAGATCCCCTTCCGGCAGGTCGGGATGCTGCAAAAACAAGAACTCCGCCGTCACAAAGCCAAGTACCGAATCGCCCAGAAACTCCAGCCGTTCATTGCTGTTCATCTGCCGGGCCCGGTGCTCATTGGCGTAAGAGCTGTGATTCAGCGCCTCCTCCAGCAAAGCCGGATTTCGGAAGGTATAATTCAATTTTGTCTCCAGTTCCTTCATAAAAGCACGCTCACACTCCCCAAAAGGAAACCCCGCGCTGGGCGGGGCATCTTTCTTATCTGTTCATTTTTCCGGCGATATAGCGGACGGCGTCCCCCACGGTCTTCAGATCGCTCAGGTCGTCCTCCTGAATCTCGCCCACGTCAAATTCTTCCTCCATGGCCATCACCAGTTCCACCAGATCCACGGAATCCGCTCCCAGATCCTCCTCAAAGGAAGTCTCCATGGTCACCTCGTCCGGCTCCTGCGCAAACTGCTCGGCCACCAGATCTCGCATTGTCTGAAATACCTCTTCATTCGACATACCAGTCACTCCTCAGGTCTCACGTTGTTGGAGTAATCATACGGCAGCGCCGCATTTCTGTCAATAGGATATCAGATTTTTTCTGCCGCATTCAACTGCATCTGTTCGATGCTGGCTTCCACATCGGCAATAAAGCCGCTTTTGGCAAACTCCTCCGCCTGCCACACGCCATTCTGAATGGCGCGGGCGTCGGACCCGCCATGGGCCTTGACCACCGGCTTCGTAATTCCAAGAAACGGCGTTCCGCCCACCTCGCCGGGGTCCAGCATCTTCTTGAACCCGGCCATCTGCTCTTTCACCAGCAGCGCGGCCAGCTTCGTCTTCGCGCTGGAGAGAAACATCGCCTTCAGCTCTTTGGACATAAATTTTGCCGTCCCCTCCAAGGACTTGAGCATGACGTTTCCTGTGAAGCCGTCCGCCACGATGACGTCCGCTCCGCCCAGCATGGCGTCGGACGCCTCGATGTTCCCGATAAAATGAATGCGGCCCGCCTGATCGGCCTGCTCAAGGGCGGCATGGGCCTCATGGCGCAGGGTGTCGCCCTTTTCGCTCTCCGCGCCGATGTTCAAAAGACCCACCCGGGGCTTTTCCACACCCATGACCCGCCGGGCGTAAAAGCTCCCCAAAAACGCGAATTGCAGCAGATATTCCGGTGTGCATTCTGCGTTGGCTCCGGCGTCGCACAGCACGGCCCTACCGCCCAGCACAGGGATCTGAGGGCACAGCGCCGCCCGGCGAATGCCCCGGATGCGCTTCACCACCAGCGTAGCCCCAGAGAGCAGCGCGCCGGTGGAGCCGGCGGAGACAAACCCGTCCCCCATACCGTCTTTCAGCATATTCAGCCCCACGGTCAGGGACGAATCCTTCTTCTTTTTGAACGCCATGGCAGGGTCGTCCGCGATCTCCACCACCTCGGCAGCGTCTCGGATCTCCACTCCGGCAGGCAGCGTCTTCTCGCCGCAGTCCCCCACGGCCTTCAGCACCTGCGCCGCCCGGCCCACCAGCACGATCTCCGTTCCATAAGCACTGTGGGCGGCCAGCGCGCCCTTTACGATCTCGCCCGGGGCGTTGTCTCCGCCCATCGCGTCTACGATGATCTTCATATTGCACATCCCTTTCGCCGCTCCCCGCAGAGAAGCCCCGCGGTTCGCAGAATCTGTTTAACGGAGCGCTTCTTCCCGCATACTGTCCACGATTTCCAACGACCGGCTGGAAATCTCCGTGTTTTTATCGCGTTTTCCCTTGACCCGGTGGTCCAGGGGCGGCATAATGCCGAAATTGACATTCATGGGCTGAAACCGAATCACGGACTCGTCGCTGACGTACAGCCCCAGCGCACCAATGGCGGTTTCGCGGGGGAAATCCAGCGGCGGCATAGCTCGCAGCCGCCGCGCAAGCTCCACTGCGGCCAGATACCCGCTGGCGCAGGACTCCACATACCCCTCCACGCCGGTCATCTGTCCGGCAAAGG
>JAEWYA010000177.1 GCA_023395775.1 Bacillota bacterium | reverse complement strand
TCCCAAAGGCGGGATGCCGGACGCTTTTGTAGGTCAGCTTTTATTTTTCCGCTGCGGAAAGCTCCACCAGCCGCCCGTTTTCGTCCATCTGCGCAGGAATAATGGTGTTGGCGGTGCATTTGGCAATGTTGTCAATCCGCATCTTCGCCGGATAGTCCGCGATCAGGCTCACCGCAACGCCGTGGCGCTTCGCCCGACCGGTACGGCCGATGCGGTGCACATAGTCCTGATTCTCGTCGGGCACGTCGCAGTTAAATACCACGTCCACGTCGTCCACGTCGATGCCCCGGGCCGCCACGTCGGTCGCCACGAACACCCGCAGCTCGCCCTTGCGGAATTTATCCATCACCTGCTCCCGCTTCTTCTGAGGGATATCGCCGTGGATGCACTCGGCGTCCATGCCCCGCATCTGCAAAAATTTTGCGATGCGCTCCGTGGACCCCTTTGTGTTGCAGAAAACCATGGCCCGGTCGTAGTTCCCGCCGTTCATAATTCCGGCAATGGCCTCCGCCTTGCCGTCGTAGCTGACCTCCAGTCGATACTGGAGGATGTCCGGTTTGTTCTGCTCGTCCGCCCGGACGGTAATCTCCTCCGCGTCCCGCTGATAGACCCAGGCAATATCCAACACCTCTCGGGAGATGGTGGCGGAGAACATGCCCAAGTTCTTCCGTTTGTTCATCCGGTCCAGCAGGCGGGTCACATCATGGATGAAGCCCATGTCCAGCATCCGGTCCGCCTCGTCCAGCACCACCGTCTGGGCAGTGTCCACCCGGACCGTGCGGCGCTTCATATGGTCCGCCAGGCGGCCCGGCGTGGCGACGACGATCTGGGGCTTCCTCTTCAGAATATCAATCTGCTTGCCGATGGGCTGTCCGCCGTAAAGGCACACCATCCGAACGCCGGGACGGAACGCCGCGATGTCCCGCAGCTCGTCGGTGATCTGGATAGCCAGCTCCCTGGTGGGCGCCAGAATGACCGCCTGAACGGTCTCGTCCTCCGGGGCAATGTGTTCCACAATGGGAATCCCGTATGCGAAGGTCTTGCCGGTGCCGGTGGGAGCCTTTGCGATCACGTCCTTCCACGCCAGCATGGGAGGAATACACCCGGCCTGCACGGGGGTGGAGAGCTCGATATTGCGTTTTTCAATGGCGCGCATGATCTCCGGTGACAGTCCAAGACTCTCGAACCGGACGCCTTGTGTCAGTTCCATAAGCTGTTTTTTCCTTTTCCGATTTCGTTTTTCAGCGTCTCCGGTCCTGACCGGGGCGCAGTTCTTCATTTTTGTTACAAATTTCTGTTATTATATCCGCTTTGGCGGAATTTGTAAAGTCCGGGGCAAAAAAGGCTGTTTGGAAAAAAGTATTTAAAAAGAGGCGCAGTCTCATTTCTAAGACTGCACCTCGAATTATAATTTGCGTTGTCCGTAAAACAGAAATTTGTAAGGGATCAATATAAAAATGCTTTTCTTACCTGTGCTCTTCTGTTTCCGCTGCTCGCCTGGTTTGCGGGAAACCAAAAAGCCAAAGCAGCCCACCAAGCAAGGCATAGACTGCGGGGCACCGAATGCTGCCTAATATTATAGAATAAACAATTTCCTGATATACGGGAATATATGGAAAATTCATTTGAACGCTGCCAGCGGCAACTAATTTAATCCATACAACCACATACCATATCGCATAAGGCAGTTCCAAGACAAAGCAGAGCAAGAGAATCATCATGACTGTCCGCCTTGCTTTTTTCGTCCACGGTTTCTTCAAACTCTTTGACTGCATCACGATGCCAATTACCTGCATAATCCACCATCCAAGCACAAGCATCAAAATCGGATCGTAGAACATGCTCATAAGAAAGGACGGAGTTGTTATGTATTTTCCGCTTGCAACGAAAGGCACAGAGGATGCAGAATAATTGCTCCAATCACCATCACCAGAAGAACGGTAGAAGAAACCATCAGCCTTCGGAACGCTGTTTTCCTGTTTTCAGGAACAGGAATCCCATAAAAGACAGCGTTTGCATCTACGTTCAATACATCTGCAATCTTCATAATCATATCCACATCGGGTCTTGTTTTGCCGTGTTCATAATTCGACACGGTCTGTCGCGTCACAAACAATTTATCCGCCAATTCCTCTTGCGTCAGTTTCTGTTGTTCCCTCAAATCGCGGATGTTTCTTCCAATATCACGCATGGCTAATCACCTCACCCAAATCATAGCATCAAAGCCGCTTCTATGTCACGCAAGGCCCCTTTTACATGGTCGGTTTGGCAAGCCACAAGAGCAGATTCCTCTTACAAAAAGCCCTAAAAAGTGGCCGGCATCTTCGATACCGGCCACTTTTTGCAAATATTTTACGGATACCACCTATTGCCGCTCTTTACCGGTGGGGGACATGCCAGATTTTGTCCGCATACTCCGCCACGGCCCGATCCGCCGCAAACACGCCGCTGCGGGCGATGTTGTGAAGACTCATCCAATTCCACTTCGCCGCGTCGGCGTAAGTCGCGGCCATCCGCTTTTCCGCGTCGCAGTAAGCGGTAAAGTCCGCCAGCAGCAAATATTCGTCCGCGGGAGCGCCCCGGTCGCCGAACAGCAGTCTTCTGTACAGGTCCTCGTAGTCAACGCCGTCCCGGAAGCCGGTCTTCAGGGCGTTCAGTACCTGCTGGAGCACCATGTCCCGGGCATAAAGCCGCTGGGGAAGGTATCCTCCCCGCTGCAAAGCCGCCGCCTCGTCGGAGTGAAGTCCGAAAAGGAACATGTTTTCATCCCCAAGAACGTCGTGCATCTCCACGTTGGCCCCGTCCAGAGTCCCCACGGTCAGCGCACCGTTCATCATGAACTTCATATTGCCGGTGCCGCTGGCCTCCTTTCCGGCGGTGGAAATCTGCTGGGAGACCTCGCTGGCGGGCATCAGCCGCTCCGCCAGAGACACCCGGTAGTTTTCCAGAAACACCACCTGCAGCTTATCTTTGCAAACAGGGTCGTGGGCGATCTGGTCCGCCAGCGAGTTGATGAGGCGGATAATCCGCTTTGCCACCGCGTACCCCGGCGCAGCCTTTGCGCCGAAGATGAAAGTCTGGGGCTGGGCAATGGCGTTTGAGTCCTCCTGTAACCGCTGGTAGATGGCGATGATGTGCAGAACGTTCAAAAGCTGCCGCTTATACTCGTGGAGTCGTTTCACCTGCACGTCAAAAATGGCGTCCGGGTTCAGAAGGACCCCCTGCTCCTGTTTGGCATAGGCGGCAAAATCCTCCTTGTTCTTCCGCTTGATTTCCGCCAGACGAAGCTGGACCTCCCGGTCGTCGGCGTAATTGTCCAGCTTTTTCAACGCCTGGGGGCGCATCAAATAGGTCTCTCCCCCCGCGAGGTCGCACACAAGGCTGTGGAGCCTTGGATTGATCTCCGCCAGCCAGCGGCGGTGGTCGATGCCGTTGGTGACGTTGGTGAACTTATTCGGCTCCATGGCACAGGCGTTTTTGAAAACATCGTTTTTTAAAATTTCTGTGTGAAGTCCACTGACGCCGTTGACGCTCATTCCCCCCGCGATGCACAGGTTCGCCATACGGATCACGCCGTCCCAGATCACCGCCGTGTCCCGGACCTTCTCCGTGTCTTGGAAAAAGTTCTCGCACTTCCCCTGCCAGCGGTGGGCGATCTCCGCCGTGATCTGCCAAATACGGGGCGGAATGCGCTGGAACAGATCCTGGGGCCACTTTTCCAGAGCCTCGGCCAGCAC
>JAEWYA010000117.1 GCA_023395775.1 Bacillota bacterium | reverse complement strand
CCTGCTTGGCGATGGCGTCCACCTCGGCGTAGGGCAGCCCCATCACCCGGCCGACATCCCGGATGACGCCCCTGGCCGCCATGGTGCCGAAGGTCACGATCTGGGCCACGTGGTCGTCGCCGTACTTCCGGCGAACATAGTCCACCACCTCGCCCCGGCGGACGTCGCCGAAGTCCATGTCGATATCCGGCATACTGACCCGCTCCGGATTCAGGAATCGTTCAAAATAAAGGCCGAACCGCATCGGCTCCACGTCTGTGATGTACAGGCAGTAGCTCACCATGCTTCCGGCGGCGCTGCCGCGCCCCGGGCCCACGGGAATCCCCGCGCTCTTGGCGTAGCGCACGAAGTCGGAGACAATGAGAAAGTAGTCCGTAAAGCCCATCTTCTCGATCATTTCCAGCTCATAGCTAAGCTGTCCGCGGTATTCCGGATGAGCGCCGCCATACCGCTCCGCAAAGCCCCGGTCGCACAGCTCTTTCAGATAGGTATAGGCATCGTAGCCCTCCGGCAGCTTGAATTCCGGCAGCTGATATTTGCCGAAGACGAACTCCACGTTGCACCGCTCCGCGATTTTACCCGTGTTGTCCACCGCGTCCTCGTAGCCCTCGAACAGGGCGCGCATCTCCTGCTCAGAGCGGAGATAGAAATTTCGCGGCTCGTAGCGCATCCGGTTTTCGTCCGCCAAGAGCTTTCCCGTCTGAATGCAAAGCAGCACGTCATGGGCCTCCGCGTCCTCTTTTCGGAGGTAGTGTGCGTCGTTGGTGCAGACCATGGGAAGGCCCGTCTCCTGATGGAGCTTCAAAATCCCCCGGTTCACCTTCTGCTGGTCGGGAATGCCGTGGTCCTGAAGCTCCAGATAGAAGCGGTCCGGCCCGAAGATCGCCGCCATTTCCAGCGCCGCGGCTTTGGCGGTATCATATTCCCCATTCCGCAGCCGCCGGGGAATTTCCCCCGCGAGACAGGCGGACAGAGCGATCAGCCCTTGATGGTGTTCCCGTAAAAGCTCCATGTCCACCCGGGGCTTGATATAAAAGCCCTCAGTCCACGCCATGGAAACCATATAGGAGAGGTTCCGATACCCCTCCTCGTTTTCACACAGCAGCACCAGATGGCGGCTCTCCGCATCGAACTCGTGCTGCTTGTGAAACCGGGTCCGTCCTCTGGGCGAGACATAGACCTCGCAGCCGATGATGGGCTTGACGCCCGCGTCCTTGCAGGCGCGGTAAAAGTCGATCACACCGTACATGACCCCGTGGTCCGTGATGGCGCAGGCGGTCTGGCCCATCTCCTTCAGGACTCCCGGCAGCTCCTTAATGCGGCACGCGCCGTCCAGCAGGCTGAACTCCGTATGAACGTGTAAATGGGCAAAGGACATATGACGCTCCTATTCTCTCGATCTGTTCTTCCGCCGAAGCCGCCGTCTTCCGGTCAAAAAGACGCCGTCAGGCGCTTTATGCTGCAATTATGCCTTCCGCTCCCCAAGCATCTCCTCGACGATCTCCACCGCCGTGACAATCATGATGGCGCAGTGGTTTGTCAATTTCATCCGTTTCGCGGCGGGGGTGGCGTCATCCGGCTGATACTTTTCCGGCAGCAGCTCCGCGCAGCGCAGGTAGCCGAATCTCTCCGAAAACCGCTTCTGAAACTCTTTGGAAAGTCCCACGGCCCGCTTCTTTCCGGCCACGGGGTCCTCAATGGTGGCGGGAAAAATCCGGGACAGAGTCATCACGGCTCCGGTAATAGCGCCGCACAGTTCACCCGTCCCCGCCCCGCTGCCAAAGCCGCCGCCGATGGCCAGACTCTCCGCCTCGCTCAGGCCCGTCACGTCGGAAAAGGCTGCCAGCACCGACTGGCAGCAGTTGCAGCCCCGTTTATGATAGTTGTTTGCAAGCTCACAGCGATCCATTGTAAAAACTCTTCTTTCTATTGTTTTCTTACCGGGCCTCGGAAACCCGTTTTTCCAGCTCCTCATAGAACTTTCCCAGATGGATTCCGTCCACCAGCGCATGATGGGCCAGCACTGTCACCGGAAGACTCGTCCGTCCGTTTTCCGTCACGCACCGGCCCCACGCCAGCCGCACATTGCTGTACGCCGGCTGGGGGACCGGCTGGGTCATGGACGTATAGTGGAGCCAGGGAACGCAGGAGACGAAGAAGTATTCCCCGCAGTCTCCGTCCTCACGGATTGTTCCGCCGTTCCGGGCCGCTTCCAGCGCCTTGCGCCCCTCCGCCAGAAAGGCTTCCCACGGAAGCGCCCCGTCCAGCGTACAATAGGCATAGGCCCCGTCGGGTTTTGCCACGGTGCAGGAGCAGCGGCAGCTGCCGTACTCCACCACCCGGTTTCCCTCGATCCGCCGCCGCAGCTCCGGCACGGCGTTGGCCGCCGCCAAAACCTCATAGGTAAACGAGAGGAAAAACGGCGTGCCGCTGCGTTTTAGTTTCTCCGTCAGGGCGGTGATATCCACCTCACAGGTCACGCCCACATAGGGGTCCGCCATCGACTTGAAATAGGCAAACTGCTCGCGCCGGGGATTCTGGGACATATCGACAATGTGTTTTTCCATATTCGCTTCCTCTATCTATCTTCCAAAAAGCGCGATGCATTCTGTTCTCTCATTTTGTGGGGAGTGCGGCCTTATATGCACATTGGAAAAATACGGCCGGCCGCAGCCGCTGCTGCCGCCTTTTTCACTTGGGCGCTTCGCCCTTTAACTCCCTCGCCAGATTTGTCAGCTTGCGCAGGCGGTGGTTCAGGCAGGATTTGGTGACGGGAGGGTCAAAGCTGTCCGCCAGTTCCGAGAGGCTCAGCTCCGGGTTTTCAAGCCGGACCACCGCCGTCTCCTGAAGCTTGTCCGAGAGCTGTTCCATCAGCCCCGCGTCCATCAGCTGCCGAATCGCTTCCGTCTGTTCCAGCGCCGCGTCCACCGCCTTATCCAGATTCGCGTTGTCGCAGTTGAGGCGGCGGTTCACGCTGTTTCTAAGGTCCTTTTCCATTTTCGCGCTCATGACGTCCATGGCCGCCACCGGCGCGCCCACCAGCGTCAAAAAGTCCTCGATCTGGTCACTTTGCTTAAAGTAGGTGATATAGCTTCCGTTCCGGCTCAGTCCCTTTGGGGGAAAACCGTTGTCCCGCAGAAGGGCTTCCAGCTCCCGGCTCACCTGCAGATGGGACGTCGCCAGCTCCAGATGATACCGCTTCAGCGGGTCGGTGACGCTTCCTCCGGCGAAAAACACGCCCCGCAGGAATGAGGCCCGGCAACACTCCTCTTCCAGCAGTCCAAAGTTGATGTGCAGCACCAGATTCTGCTCTGGGGCATAGCCCAGAGCGTCGATCATGCTGTCCAATTTTTTTTGGTCGGTGATCTGAAACACCAGCTTTCCGGGCGTCTCCGACTCCGGTCTGCGGTCAAACCGGATGTGGAACGCCCGATAAAAAAGCCTTGGAAGCCTTTCGGCAAAGTTGGGGTTCTCCGTGACAATGCGGACCTCGCCGGAGTTGAACGTGTTGCAGTAGAGCAGGATGCCGTATGCCTCCGCACGGGCGCAGCAGTGCCTTTGCACATCCAGCCGGCACAATTCGTTTTTTGCGTCGTAGGAAAAGGACATCCCACTCACCTCCTCATCGTTTTGCATCCTCCACGCGGTAAAAATCCTTGTCAAAGGTAAACCTGTCCCCCGCGATGCGGACACTGCGCTCCGCGTGGAGCAGGATCAGTTCCCGGGCCAGATGGCCGGGATCGTGGCGAACAAATCCGTTTTCCACGGTGGCAATGGGCCGATTGATGATCTCCACGCCCAGCTCTCCGCAACGCTCCCGATCGCAGCGAATCAGCTCGGCGCCCTCCTCCGCGTACCGCGCGGCAACGCCCTTTGGGATGGGGGAGGAATTGGTCAGGCACAGGTCGAACAGCTTTGGCACGGAGTGCTTGAACAGCGCCGCGATGTGGTCGGCGGCGGTATATCCCTCCGTCTCCCCCTCCTGGGTCATGACGTTGCAGACGTATACTTTCAGCCCGTCGCATTCCCGGATGGCGTCCACGATGCCGTCTACCAGTAGATTTGGGATAATGCTGGTATACAAACTCCCGGGTCCCAGCACCACCATGTCCGCGTCTTGTATCGCCTTCACCGCCGCGCTCAGCGCCTTTGGGCGCTCCGGCAGCAGACGGATCTGCCGGATGCGGCAGTCCTGCTCCTTTTTGCAGTAGGAAATTTTGGACTCTCCCACCACCCGTACGCCGTTTTCAAACTCCGCCTCCAGCTGTACGTTGGCGTTGGTGACCGGCAGCACCCGGCCTGTGATGGCCAAGACCTCGCTCATTCGGCTCACCGCCGCGTCAAAGGAGGGGGATATCCCGTTCAGCGCCGCAAGAAACAGATTGCCGAAGCTCTGGCCCGCAAGCGTTCCCTCGGAAAAGCGGTAGTGCAGCAGCTCCGCCATCAGCGGCTCCGTGTTGGCCAGGGCCTCCAAACAGTTTCGGATATCCCCCGGAGGAGGCATCTGAAGATCATGGCGCAGCACCCCCGACCCGCCGCCGTCGTCCGCCACCGTAACGATGGCGGTCAAATTTTCCGTATACTGCTTCAGCCCCCGCAGCATGGTGGAAAGACCGTGCCCCCCGCCGATGGCGGCGATCCGCGGTCCGTGCGCTCTGGGGAGGCGATAGGACGCCCGCTGATTTTCCATAGATTTCCCTTTCCGTGCAATTGGGCTTTTCAGCCTGTGGGCATGTCCCGATGATACTCCGTCACGGGATAGCCCATCCCCTGGACAAATCCGGTCAGTGCATGAGCGATGGCCACGGAGCGGTGCTGGCCGCCGGTACAGCCCACCGCAATGGTCAGACTGGTCTTCCCCTCCTCGGCATACAGCGGCAGCGTCAGCGTCAGCAGGTCCTCCAGCTTGGAGAGAAAGTCCCTGGTCTGCTGGAAGGAAAACACATAGTCGGACACCGCCTTGTCAAGGCCCGTCTTGAGCCGCAGTGCTTCTATATAGAACGGGTTCGGCATGAACCGCACATCCAGTACCAGATCGGCCTCCAGCGGCAGTCCGTATTTGAACCCGAAGGACGTCACCGCCACGGTCATCCCGGTTTTTTCGTCCTTCCCGCTGAAAATACGTAGCAGCTCCGCGCGCAGCTGAGCGGTGGACAGACTGCTGGTATCGATCACATAATCCGCCCGTTCCTTGACTGGGCGCATGACCTCGATCTCCCGGCGGACGGCCTCTTCCAGCGTGTCCGTCCCGCTGCTGAGGGGATGGCGGCGGCGGGTCTCCTTGTACCGCTTGATCACGGTCTCCGGAGATGCCTGCAAAAAAAGCATCCTGCATACGCCGCCCATGCCCCGCAGCTTATCCAGCACGTCGAACAGCTCCGTGAAGGAATCCGACGTCCGCACATCGTACACCAGCGCCACCCGGTCGTACCGCCCGTTGCCCCCGGCGCAGAACTCCGCGAATTTCAGAATCATCGCCGCGGGCATATTGTCCACAATATAAAAGCCCATGTCCTCCAAAAAAGAGGCGGCTTTGCTCTTTCCGGCCCCAGAGAGTCCGGAAATAATCAGAATCTCCATGAAATCACCCGTTTCTCTCTCCTTCGCGCGGCTTCTACCGCACGATTTTGACCTCAGGCTCCAGCCGAACGCCGGTGGCCGCAAGGACTCTCTCCTGCACCTGCTCGATCAGTCCCATCACGTCGGCAAAAGTGGCCCCGCCGCGATTGATGACAAACCCCGCGTGCTTCTCACTGACCTGGGCGCCGCCCACCGTCAGTCCCTTCAACCCGCACCGGTCGATGAGCGTTCCCGCGAAATGGCCCTCCGGCCGCTTGAAGGTACTGCCTGCGCTGGGCCATTCCAAAGGCTGACTGGCCTTTCGCTTCGTCATCAGGGCCTCCATATTCGCCCGGATCTCCGACGGGTCGCCGGGCGTCAGGCGGAACACCGCAGATAAAACCACCCAGTCCGGGTGGTCGGTCAAAATACTGCGGCGGTATCCGAACTCCATTTCCCCGCAGGAAAGCGTCTTCACGCCGCTCGCCACGTCCAGCAGTGCCACGGTTTCCGTGACCTGCCCCATCTCCCCGCCGTAGGCTCCGGCGTTCATGCACATGGCGCCGCCCACCGTGCCGGGGATGCCATGGGCAAATTCAAGGCCCCCAAGCCCCTGCTTGCGGGCAAAATCTGCCAACCGCGCCAGGGGAACGCCGGCCTCCGCCATCACAAGAGTCTCCGACCCGCCTGTTTCCAACCGGTTCAAGCCCGCGGAGGTGTCGATCGCCAACCGGTCAAGTCCTTCGTCGGGAACCAGCAGATTCGTACCGTTGCCAATCACCAGCGGCCGCGCGCCGCATTTGTCGGCAAAATCCGCCAGCAGCACCATCTGCGCCCCGCTGTTTGGAAACGCCATTCTCCGCGCCGGGCCTCCGATACGGAAGGAGGTGTGGCGGCTCATTGCCTCGTCGGTTTTCATCTCAAGGTCCGGCAGATAGTCCGCCGCCCATTTGTCCAGCTCTTCAGCCC
The DNA here is from genome assembly GCA_023395775.1 of Bacillota bacterium. Classification (GTDB taxonomy): domain Bacteria; phylum Bacillota; class Clostridia; order Oscillospirales; family Oscillospiraceae; genus Oscillibacter. The sequence continues at coordinate 3,129 of JAEWYA010000117.1, read as the reverse complement.
AGTCCATACAGGCCCTCCCAAAAATCAAATTGCCCGCTTCAGCAGCGCCGCGCCGATGATGCCCGCGTCGTTTCCAAGCTCTGCCTTGACTACCGTGGCTTTCCCTCCGCAGTGGGCGGCGTAGCTCTCCCGGTCCACGATCTCCCGCAGGGGCGTCAGCAGCAACTCGTCCTCCGCCTCGCTGACGCCGCCGCCGATGGCAAGCACCTCGGGCTGCAAAATATTCATCAGGTTCACAATGCCCGCCGCCAGATATTCCACATATGTCCTGCACAGCGCCCGCGCCGTCTCATCCCCCCGCAAGGCCGCGGCAAAAGACGTCCGGCCCGAAACAGCCTTTCCGCCTTTGGATTCTTCCCAGAGCAGGCTCTCCCGATCCCGCTCCATGGCCTCTTTCGTCATGCGGATCAGTCCGGTGGCCGAGGCATATGCCTCCCAGCAGCCGCGCCGCCCGCAGTTGCAGAGTACACCACCCTTTTCCACCACCATGTGCCCCACCTCGCCGGCCATGCCGCTGGCGGCATAGAGCTTGCCGCCCAAGATGAATCCGCCGCCGATGCCGGTGCCCAGAGTCACCACGGCAAAGTTCTTCGTCCCCCGTCCCGCACCGCCAAAATACTCGCCCACAGCGGCACAGTTGGCGTCGTTTTCAAGCATGACCGGAACGTCCAAATACTGGCTGAACAGTCTGCCGATGGGGACATTTTGCAGCGGGATGTTGCAGGTGTAAAGAATATCCCCCTCCGCCACCGCGCCGGGGATCCCCATGCCCACGTATTCGAGCTCTCCGGGAACCACGCCGCCGTCCCGCGAGACCTGCGCCGTCAGCTCCGCCAGCTTCCGGACAAAGTACTCCTCGCCCTGATACATGCCTAGGGGAATTTTTCGCGTTGCCAACAGGCGGCCCGCCTCGTCTACGAGGCCCGCTTTCAGATTCGTGCCGCCCACGTCGATCCCTACGTACATCGTCTCCGCCCCTTTTCAGTCCTTTTTGCCGATGCCCAGATTCGCCCGTTCATCCACCCGCCGGGCCAGCTCCTCCGCCGCATTGAAACCGAAACGCCGGTGGCGGTTGTTCATGGCCGCCACCTCCACGATGCTGGCCAGGTTCCGCCCGGGCCGGACCGGAATGGTAACGCAGGGCACCTGTAAATCCAAAATCTCCGTAAAGTGGTCCTCAATACCCAGCCGGTCGTAAAATTTGTTGTTGTCCCACTGCTCCAGCTGCACCACCAGGTCGATCTGAGACTCAATTTTGATGGCCCGCATCCCAAACAGCTGCCGCACGTCGATCACGCCAATGCCCCGCAGCTCAATATAATGCCGGATCATCTCCGGCGACGTGCCAAGCAGCTGATTGGACACTCTCTGGATATCCACGGAATCGTCCGCCACCAGCCGGTGGCCCCGCATGATCAGCTCGATGGCGGTCTCGCTCTTGCCGATGCCGGAGTCTCCGGTGAGCATCACTCCCTCGCCGTACACATCCATCAGCACACCGTGCCGCCCGATGCAGGGCGCCAGCTTACGATTCAAAAATTCAATCGTGTGGGCGGTAAAGTCCACGGTGGTCTCTGTCGTGCGCAGCAGTGTCCGTTCATGTTCCTGAGCGCTTTCCAGACACTCCGGGAAGCAGTCCAGATCCCGGGCGATCACCAGCGCCGGAATGTCATAGAGGAACAGGTCGTCAAACGCCCTCTTCCGCTCCTGCGATGTCAGTCCCTTCAGGTACATGACCTCCGCCTTGCCGATCACCTGTAACCGGCGGGGGTCGAAATAATCGTAAAAGCCAAGAAATTGGAGGCCAGGCCGGTTCACATCCGTGATGGAGAGGACCGCCTCCTCGTAATCATTTCCACGATTGAGTATCTGCAGGTCAAATGAAGCCGCAAAATCCTTCATTTTCAATCCGTTGCACGACATAAGCGCCCGTCTCCTTTTTTGCGGCGGCACAGCGGCCGCCGCTCCCACTTTTCGTTCTGAGGCGCACAAGTCAAAGTTCTTTCCCGCGGTCCGTGCGTCAAATGCCGCCGCACGGACCATCCAACAGATACGCCCGAATTTGATATGCTTTATTATAACGTATGAGCCAATTTTTCGCAACTGTTTCGCCTGCGCGGCGTGTTTTTTATATTTTTGATTTTTTTTGAATTTTCCCCTTGCTTTTTATGTTTTTTTCTGTTACTATATCAGCTGTGCCTGTGAAAAGCGGGCGCAAGTCCGCAACAGCAAGGAGGTGCAACGGATGGCTAAGTGCGAGTTTTGCGATAAGGGTATCACCTTCGGTATCAAGGTGTCTCACTCCCACAGACGTGCCAATCGTCCCTGGAAGCCCAATGTGAAGCGTGTCAAGGCAATCGTCAATGGTACGCCGCGCCATGTATATGTTTGTACCCGGTGTCTGCGTTCCGGTAAAGTCACCAGAGCGGTCTGATATGACGAATCAACTCCTGAACCTTTTGGTTCGGGAGTTTTTTTGTCCTGTGGCATATGGAAAGCGCCGCCCCCGTCCAGGAAGCGGCGCTCTTTGTTTAAACGCTTTTTTGAAGCAGCCGGTCACATCCAGTCGTAACCCAGCTCGTCCTTTTTAGACCGGGTCATCAGCTCCGTCACCACATCCCGGACCTGCCTGTCCTGATAGAGCACCTGATAGGCGCAGGTGCAGATCGGCATTTCCACTCCGGCTTTTTGGCCCAGCTGATAGACGCTCTCGGCGGCATAGTATCCCTCCACCACCGCGCCCACCTCGTCCATGGCCTCCCGGGCCGTCTTGCCCTGGCCGATTAAAATGCCCGCCCGCCGGTTCCGGGAGTGCATGGAGGTGCAGGTGACGATCAGATCGCCCATCCCGGCAAGTCCGGCAAAGGTCTGGCGCTGTCCGCCCAGCGTCTCGCCCAGACGGGCGATCTCCCCCATAGCGCGGGTCATCAGCAGGGCCTTTGTGTTGTCCTGATAGCCCATGCCGTCGCAGATTCCGCAGCTGAGGGCCACCACGTTTTTCAGCGCGCCGCCCAGTTCCACGCCCACGATATCCGGGCTGGTATAGACCCGGAAGACACCGTTCATGAAGGCGTCCTGCACGAGACACGCGCTCTTCTCGTCCGGGCAGGCGGCCACGCAGCCCGTGGG